>NZ_CP017834.1:532064-546174 GCF_001907975.1 Silvanigrella aquatica | reverse complement strand
TCCTTCATTTTTTTCAGAGCAATTGTATATTTAGAACTTGTTTTAGACTTTATATCTTCTTCATCTTTTTTTATGGCTTGCATTACTTCGCCATCGCCCACTAATTGTTTTTGCATTTCACGATATTGTTTTGCAATCTTACTTTTACCATGGCTTGCAAAATATTTTTGATCGTCATAACTATGCGAATGGCGGGGCCATTATCGGATGATATTTTACTTCCAATGTAAGCTTCTTTAGAAGGAATATGATTTGATATAAGACGTTCAAAGGAAACGCTACAGCCTTTGCTCATATCTACTAACACTGTTTTTACAATGGCTTTTTCATTGGCAGGATCTTTTGGATCAAGAAGTAAGTCGGGAACATATAAACCCAATTTTTTATTTTCTAACTCCATTCCTTCGTTTTCAGAAGTAAAATTTATTTTCAGCTCTATTAATTTACGCTTTAAATTTAAATAATTTGAAAATAAATTCATATTTTTATACATGAATATACTTTTTTCTTCAACTATTTCTATTTCAGTTAGTTTCTCTAAATCATTATAATATGCCATAATTCCAATAGCCATAAAATAGTCATACTCTGATTTGAATTCGCTTTTTTTACAATTTTTATAACAACTCTTAAATAAGTTTCTTGTCTCATCAATTGACATTCCAGACTTTAACATTCCTATTTTTTCATCGGAATGATATTCAAAAAGTATCATTTAAGTCCTCTCATTTTATAATAAAATCATTAGGGTCATATTTATTATAATTTTCAATATATTCTTTAATTCCGCATTCATACTTATCGGGTTTTCCATCTTCAAGAGCTATTCTTCTTATATCTTCAATATCCATTTGAACAGCTTCTTTTAATTTGCCTTGCTGAATTAATTCTTTTTGCTTTTGTCTATATTGTTCACCTTTTTTACCATAACTTTTTGTATCTCTATGATCTTTAGGCTCCATTTTTATTGCAGGGCCTTGCTTAGCTTCACCATCAGGATTCATTTTAGATCCTTCATAAGCACTTTTAGCAGGCATATGATGAGAGTCCAATCCATCTCCCTTAGGCTGAGTCGTATCAGCATGGCGACCTCCAATATATTTGTTTCCTTCACATTTTAAATCCTTAGAACTCCCATTTAAAGGTATATATTCTAATTTATTTTGCTCTTTAACAGTAGGTTTGTTTTCCGAGTTATTTTTATAATGACTCCTATCAAAACAATAGAGTTCTTTGGCTTGCTCTAATAATGCCTCTGTTAATACTTTTTTAGCACTTGGAATTTCAGTCTTCTTTGATACAACTGGTATTTCTGGAAGAGCACAGATATAAGGCTTAACAAGATCATTCAAGTCTTGTATTGGTTTGGGTAAAATTTTATCTAGAGTATTTATTACTGCTCTATCTATTTTATCGTTTAATTTATTTATTAAATCATCAACTTTTTCAATAAAACTGGGTTCAGGGGGCTGTGAAACACCAATTTTAAATTTTTCTCCTACTGTTTTTGCAATTAGAGTGCAGCCACAAGATACTTTATGTCCTTCTAAGGCAATTGGTTTATCACCTATTAATGCTTTAGGTTCTCCTTCCGTTATGGTGCCACTTCCATGTAATGGTATAGGGCAATCAACAGGATCTCCAAGTACAGCAATTCTTAAACCATTAACAATAGTTCCAGATCCTTTAGTTACTTTCCCACCACTCGATAAAGGATCGCCTTCAACAACAATTCCCTTTTCCATTTGCACAACATCCTTTTTGTGTAAATCTTAAAAATTATTATGAAAATAATTTTTTTATTAATAATACAAAAAAAAGATGTGAATCAAGTTCATTTTCATAAAATAAATTACATATTTTATATAAATTTAATAACAATTATCTAAAAAATTTACTTTGAAATAAATAATATTCCCGTTAAAGTAAAAAAAAACCAGCAAGAAAACTTGCTGGTTTTTTTGGAAAGGGACTCTTTCTCTTAACGCTTGGAGAATTGGAAGCGCGCACGAGCAGAACGTAAACCATATTTTTTACGTTCTTTAATACGAGCATCGCGAGTGATAAGACTAGAAGCCTTAAGAACAGCGCGGAATTCAGGGTTCATGTTAAGAAGAGCGTGAGTGATTCCGTGACGAATCGCTCCTGCTTGACCAGAAAGTCCACCGCCCACAACAGTAACGCGGATGTCTACTTTGCCAAGTGTTTGAGTCAAGTTTAATGCTTGCTCAACAACCATGCGCGAAGTCGGACGTTTAAAGTAATCTTCAAGGCTACGATGGTTGATTGTAATAGAACCTTTGCCATCTTTAACCAAATAAACACGAGCGATAGATGTTTTACGTTTACCTACGCCGGATACATATTTAACTGCCATTTTTGGCTCCCTCATTTAAATCGCTTATTATTTTGAAATTGTACGTTCAGGTAAAGCTTCTGGATTTTGAGCAGTGTGTGGATGCGCCGCGCCAGCATAAACTTTAAGATGGCGGTAGCACTCATTGCCCAAACGATTGTGTGGAAGCATTCCCTTGACCGCAAGCTCAATTAAGCGCTCAGGTTGAGTAGAGCGGATTTCAGCAGCAGTTTGGGTTTTAATACCACCAAAAAAACCTGTATGGCGATGATAAAGCTTTGTGAGCTCTTTGTTTGAAGAAAGAGTTACTTTTTCAGCATTAATAACAATAACATTGTCGCCCATGTCCATATGTGGGGTGAAAGTTGCTTTGTGTTTGCCGCGCAATACATACGCGATTTGAGTTGCAAGACGCCCCAGTGTTTTACCTTCAGCATCAACAATAAACCATTTCTTCTGAATTTCAGAAGCTTTGGCAGAATAAGTATTCATATGATATCTCCACTAAACAAAAAAACCAAATTTATACAATAAATTCGTATAGTTATTTACAACAATCTGCGAGTATGCCTTGTTTTTATAAATTCCTGTAGCAAGGGCGTTATCTCAACGCAAACCACAAAAACATCTAAAAACACAACTACTTATGCCACCAAACCGAAAGGCGTGGAGTTCCTGTAGAAGCGGTGACACAACTTAGCAATAAAGGTAGAATAAATATTAGTAACATTCGTCACTTAACAATTACACCAACCTTGCGCAAAAATTTGCCGCAGTTGGTGCTTTATAACGGGAAGTTCAGTCGTGGTCAACAACGAAAATTCAATAATGTCACCAAATCCAGCGATCAAACTCTCTCCTTACTCCGATTGTCTGAGGTTTATAGCTCAAGCGTCACTTTGTCTGATTGAAGCAGGAGATGCTCCCTTCATCGACTTCATCCATGTGGAGTCGTTGTCCCTTAATGAGGTTTTAGAGGAAAAAAAAGCTCTTGAGCTCATTACGCAATTTGATTTTTACCTCGGAAGCCCAACTGCAAGGCAATTATTATCTTATTTTATGCTAAAAGACTTTAATCAGAATTGTATTTATTTGACTCAGGAAGTAAAAAGAATTTTAATTTTAAATGCAAAAAGATGTCTGAATATCATTAATGAAGTCCCCTCTTCCACAACAAAAGCAACCCGTGCTCTAATGCTAATAGAAAGAATGGAAAAGGATACAGATAATTTTAAACATTTAGATAATTTATTTTTAAGCTTAACAAATAAAGTCAGACATAAAATACCTCTCAAAAAAGAAGATTTAAGTGCCCGCCTTTCTTTTTGGGAAGAAGATTCTCTCAAAAATTATTTTTATATTTTGATCAATAAATTAGAAACTATTGCCAATGGATTTTTTTATGAAACAAACTTAAAAGATGAAAAAATAAAAACAAATATCCTTTCAATAAAAGAAGATTTTTTAAAATGCCACTGCCAAGAAATTTATAATAAGGTAATTTTTATATCTAAACTTATAAATTTAATTATTAAAAATCATGAAAAATTCCCTAAAGTAACTGAAATTCACTCAAAGAAACACGAAAATACAATATTTATTGAACGCTTGGCATGTCAATTATCAAAAAGATATGAAGGAATTGAAGAAATCAAAAAAATGCAGGTCAAAATGCATGAACTCCTTGATAAGGATATTCATTTTTCTGAGATGATGGATGATGAAATTCACAATATTCATAACGCTATTTCAAAGGAAAATATCACACACGCCCGCCTCGAAATTCGTTTAAATGATACAGAATACCCGTTGAGCGTTGCTTATAGAGAACATATTAGGGTTGTACTTCAACATCTTGAAGAGTAGAGGTATCTTCATAAAATTTATAACCCTTTGTCAATTCAACTTCAGCAAACATTTCTGCCTGAGATAAGTTTACATGATTTGCTTTACACAATTCTAATACAGCCATTATAACCACAATCAATTCATATCGCGATAAACAATCAGCTATAAGATTTTTTAAAGTAACGATTTCAGATTCTTCAAGTCTTTTTTTAATCAATTCCATTTTTTGCTGAATGGTTATTTTTTGAGCACGAACCATAACTTTTGGAGTATTTTGATTTGAATATTTTAATAAAATTCTTTCCAATGAAATGATCAATTCAAAAGGATTTCCTTTAATAGGGTGCTCAAATTGGGAAAATTCTTCTTCTCTCCGTTTGAATTCTCCTGTAGGAAATACATCTTGCACATTTGCATTTAATGTCTGTAAAATTTCGGAAGCTTTTTTAAATGCTTCATATTCTAACAGCTGCTCTACTAAAAGTTTTCTTGGATCTTCTTCAGCAATTTCTTCAATGCTTTCCGCTTGCAAATTTGAATTTTTCTGTAATACGGGAATCAACAAGTTTGCTTTAATTTCAATTAATTGAGCAGCCATTGCTAAATATTCACCTGCTGTCAAAAAATCGAGTTCAGGAACTTGTTTCAAAAAACTGAGATACTGTTCCGTAATCGTAAAAATTGGGATATTAAAAATATTGAGTTCCTGAGCCTTGATAAGATGCAGGAGAAGGTCTAACGGACCATCAAAATTTTCAAGTTTAAGATGCATTGATTTCTACCAGTTACTCTATGTTTTGCGCCGCGCATTCGTTTGCCATGCCCTGATCCTAAATGAGGATCATTCTTCTGTCGACGAAGGTGTAAAGCGTTTCAAGTCATAGTAAATTATTTTTGTCACATTAAGGCATTATGACTTCAAAAGGATGCCTTATAACGTTGCACACAATACACACGAGGTGGCTACTTTGCAAAAATTTAAAATGATGGTCATAGGACTGGGTTTCTTTTGGATTTTTACCTGGTGCATATTCGGAAGCATTTTGGGCTCACAACTGGAAGCCTTGAGCCCCTCGTTTATTGAACCATCTAGTTACATGGTTTGGCAACGTACCTTACTTCGATCAGCACACGCACACATGAACTCCATGGGAATAACAACTATACTTATAGGACTTTCACTCATTTATATTCGTGGTACTATTTCAGATAGAAAATTAAAAGGCATCGTAATTTTTAATTTAGTTTCCATTCCCATTTTTGGAACAGGAATTGTTTTGGAAGCTTTTTTTCCTACTGTAATAGGAAAGTTTTCTTTAGTCACTTCCTTATCTGCATTTGGTGGTATAGTATATATCCTCACAATGGCTATTTGGTCCGCCTTGTTTCTCTTTAGCTCCCTGAAAAAAAATGGAAAAAATGCTTAACATTGAATCTTTAAATCATAAAAAAACTTTTGAGCGTATTGTTTTTGTCTCTAGATTATCCGCCATCGGTGATGTTATTATTGCAAGTCATACCATAGCAAAATTAGTTAAAAATGAATATTTTCCTGTTTTAATAACATCCCCACTCACTAAAGACGTAGCGTTAAAAATAGTTGGATTAAACTTATTTATTTGTTATCAAAAAAATACCACTCCCGAGTTTTATATTCATGGAATTAAAACAGATGAGAAAACTTTCCTCAACACATTGAACAATACAGTAACAAAGCAAAAAAATATTTTTATTGATTTACAAAAAACGGCACGAAGCAAACGATCATTCAAATTTTTAACTAAAAATTTGAAAATAAAATTTGAAAAAAATTATTGTGTTTCAAAAAGATCACTGTATAGATTTTTTCTAGTTTTTTTATCATGGCTCACATTCAAACAAATTAAGATAAACAAAAAAAATAACGTATTCCGAATTCACGATATTCAAGAAAACATAATTCGTAAAATCACAAAAAAAGATAATAAAATATTTTTATCTTTAAATACAAATGAAACACAGACACTGCATAAAGAAAATTCTTATTATTTCGAAAATCAAAAATACATTTGCCTTTTTCCAGGGGCAAGTGGATTTATTAAATCGTGGCCCAAAGAAAAATTTAGAGAAATTATTAAAAATATTCTTCAAGAAACTCAATTAAATATTGTGATTTGTGGTTCAAGTAATGAAAAATTTATAGGAGAATACTTAGATTTTCCGGCAAACAAAAGAGTTCTTAATTTAATTGACAAAACATCATTAAATGAAACAATAAATGTTATTGCAAATTCGAAATACGTCATTACAAATGATTCTTTTGCAGCTCATGCTGCCGATGCCTTGCATATTCCTGCAAGTGTTCTATTTGGAGCAACATCGCCATATTTCGGCTTTGTCCCTGTTTTTAATAAAATACATATTTCCTACGAAAATTTATCCTGCAGCCCCTGCTCTCGTCACGGCAAAGGGAGTTGTCGTTTTAAAAATTTAAAATGCTTACAGGAAATTGATAGTAAAAAGATATTTGAAAAGATAAATACTTATATTTATTGAAAATTATCAAATTTGCAAAAAGTGTGATTTCTCGTTACTCTACACTCCTTACGTAAAGGAGCTCATATATGGAACAAACAAGAGAACAAGAAATTCAAGAACGCATTCAACTCTCAGAAACAAAAATGATTAAATGTGTTTTTCCTGATACCACAAATCATTATAATACTCTTTTTGGTGGTACTGCTCTAAACTGGATGGATGAAGTCGCCTTTATTACAGCAACACGATTTTCTAGAAAAAAAATGGTCACTGTCTCTCTCGATAAAACAGATTTTCAAAAACCGATTCCAGGAGGATCTTTTGCTGATATCCATGGTATTGTAACTCAAGTAGGAAATAAAAGTTTAAAAGTTCAAGTTCAAATTTTTATCGAACAAATGTATTCCAATAAACGAGAACTTGCTGTCAGCGGCACATTCTCTATGGTGGCATTAAATGAACAAGGTAAAACAACTTCCGTCATTTAATCTTAAACTCAAAAGAAGAATTCAATGAAAAATAATAAGGAACCTAGATCTGAAATAAGTTCTGAAAAAATAATTAAATATGAATTCATATCTGATATCTATAAATCTATTATAGAAAATAAATACTGTTTAGAAAGCAAAGATCAACAAACACAACTAGGGATAAAAGAAGATTTTAATGAAGCAATTGCACGCGTAGCTCAAGAAATCAATAAATACGATACTCTTAAAAAAGAGGAAATGACAAAAAGAACAATTCAATACATTACGGATAAAGATTTTAGCCCCGCAGGAGGAATTTGGCGCGCCGCAGGTAATTCCACGCAAAAAATTTCTTATGTTAATTGCACCACACAACCTCCTGTGAAAGATTCCATTGAAAATATTTTTGGTGAATCTCTTATGATATGGAGCCGTATTGCTTCCTATGGTCAAGGTAACGGAATTGATATTTCCGGTTTAAGGCCTCGAGGATCTCAAACAAATAACTGCGGAAAAACAAGCAGTGGAGCGGTAAGTTTTTTGTTAAATTATGATGCTGCTATGCAGGTAATTGGTGCTGAAAATAGAAGAGGAGCCACAAAACCCGATATTTGGATTTATCACCCCGACTCTCCGGAATTTATTTCCTGCAAAGCCGATATTTCTAAATTAACATCACAAAATATTTCGGTAAAAGTAGATTCGCAATTCATGCATGCTGTTATGGAAAATAAATCCATAAAACTTTCCTGGGAAAGAAAAAATAATATTGTCTATGTTGGAAAAAATATATTTGATGAAAATTCTCCAGGCCCCGATCTTAGGTATGAAAAAAATATAAATGCAAAAGAATTATTTCATCAAATTGCTTTGCAAGCTTGGAAAACGGGAGAACCAGGCATTGAGTTTTGGGACACGAGCGAATATAACTCTACCAGCAATTATCATCCAAATAAAAAGTATCATATTGTTTCTACCAATGGCTGCTCGGAACAAAAATTAGACGCTTTTAATACTTGCGTATTAGCTTCAATTAATTTTTATAATATGCCTATTATTGATAAAAATTGGGAAGAATGGCTTCAGGAAAGAGTGCAATTTGGCGTTCGATTTTTAGATAATGTTATTCTTGCCGAATTGGAAGAAAACAGATCTCCACATCCTATCCAAAAACAAAAATTAAAAGAAATGACCCGCATTGGCTTGGGTTTTACAGGAATATATGATTGGTTTATAAAGAATAAAATTATTTATGCTTCCGACGAAAGTATAAAAATCACCTCCAAAATTATGAATATTTTCGCAGAAACAGCTTACCGCACTTCCATTGAATTAGGAAAAGAGAGAGGAAGCTTTACGGAATTTAATAAAGATTGGTTTTTAAAAAGCCCTTTTATTCAAAGACTTTGTAAGTTAACAAATTTAAAGTTTGAAGACTTTACGGCAATGCGTCATGTCTGCTGTCTTTCCGTTGCACCAACAGGGACTTTATCTATGGTGGTCGGAGTCGGTGGAAATGGTTGTGAACCTTCCTTTGCGCCTTATCATGAGCGCAGAGAACGCTCTTTAACAGGTGAATATCAAACACACTTTATATACGACAGCTGTGTTTTAAATGAACTCAAAAGAAAAAATATTCCTCTTACAAAAGAAAATATTGATAAAATGATTTTAGATCCGGAATGGGTCTTTGCTGCTTGGAATAAATATTCTGAAAAAAATATTAATTCCCTGCAAAAAATAAAGTTTATGAGCGAAATTTACAAATACATTGATAGCGGTATTTCTGTTACTTATAATTTACCTGAAAACGCCGCCGTCGAAGAAGTAAAAGAAATTTACTTTGCTGCTTGGAAACAAGAATTAAAGTCAGTCACTGTTTATCGCGATAAAAGTCGTGAAGGAGTTTTAAATAATATTGCTAATGAAAAAAATAAAAATAAATTTAATTTAAAATCAACCTCAATTAAAAGACCAGATATTCTTGAGTGCGATATTTATATAATGACAGCAAATGGGAAGAAATGGATTGTCCTTGTGGGCTTGCTAAATGAAAAACCCTATGAGGTTTTTTGTGGCATGCAAAATAAAATTCCAGAATATTTGACCGCATTCAAAAAAGGAAAAATATTAAAAAAGAAAAATGGTCTATATGATTTGATTCTTGAAAACGAAAGTATGATTCATATTAAAAATTTCTTTCATAATGATGGAGCAGAAAGCGCTATTACTCGACTTGTTTCTTTAAATTTAAAAAACAATGTGAAAATTGAAGATATTTTAAATCAGCTTGAAAAAGCAGAAGGAGATATCACCACCTTCGCCAAATCAATTAGCCGTGTCTTAAAAAAATATTTGAATGAGAAAAATAAGATTATGAGTGACGACTGTCCTCAATGCCACAATGTAAATTTAATTCGTCAAGCAGGGTGTTTACTTTGTAATTATTGTGGGTGGAGTCAGTGCTGATATATAATGAATACATTTATTAAAATGATTTCATTTTCTGTTTATTAAAGCTTTAGGGTGTGTAAATGGCGATGGATGAAGGGCTCGTAAAACCATAACCTGTACTACCACAATCGGTTAAAGTTCCATTGTCTTGAATGCTACAAACACTAACTGTATTATCATTCATATTTGTGATATATGCGTATTTGTTATAGAAGGATATCCCTCTGGGGCCGGCAAATCCCAATGCGGTTATGTTACAATTCGCTAAGGTACCATCGCTATTTGCATTGCATAGACTTACAGAAGAGGTATTCCAATTTAATACATAAGCAAAATTATTATTAAAAGCAACTTGTTCTGGTGCGTTAAATCCTGTTCCTGTAGTTGCACAATTCGTGACAAAACTATTATTTATATTGCAAACACTTACTGTATTATTGCCTATATTTGGAATATAGGCAAAACCATTATGTATTCCAATTTGCTCTGGCACATTCATTCCACTTACCGCTATGCGACAATTCCCAAGGGTTCCATTGGGAGTTTGATTGCATACATTAATAGTATTGCCAATCTGGCTTGTAATAAAAGCATAATTTTTATACAAAACAGTTCCTACAGCTCCCGAAAGACCCGTAGCTCCTGCCGCGACACAAGCGGGAAGAAACCCGTTATAAGTTACGGGGCAATAGCTTACAGAATTTGTGCCAACGCTCGTAATATAGGCATTATTATTATCATCAAAATTAATTCTATAATACCCAGGAAGACCTTGTGCTGTTGCAACACAATTTGTTAAAGTACCATCTTTATTTACAATACATGAACTCACAGAGCCAGGCGAAGTATTATAATTCGTAACAAAAGCATAAGTTATATTTTTACTTGCTGTAAAAACTTCCGTTTCTCTTAAGCTTTTTTGTTCACTGGCATTCGCATTAAAACTCGTTAAAGTAAATAAGGAACATAGAAATAGAGATTTTTTTATTTTTCCAGTAGACATATGTCTCCCGATCTGTATTATTTTTTACTAAATGACCTATAAGAATAAATAAAATTTATATATATTGATAGAGCAGAAATTTTGACATTTATTATGAAATATTTTTTTCTTGAATATTTTTTGCAAAAAATCTTGAACAATTTCCAAAATAATAATAAATAAATTTGCTGACTTCTTATTATAAAGGCGCTCTATGCTACATAAAATATCTGCCCATTGGCTTTTAGGATTACTTGCAGGTGCTATATTAACAGTCATGCTAAAATTAAATAGCAATTTATCTAGCGTCACTTCACCTCTATTTGCTTCTTGGACAGCCCATGGCATAGGATTGCTCACTGCAATTTTAATTATTTATGTAAATAAAATAATTCTAAACAAAAAAAATTTAAATCAAACAGCGCCGCAAAAAGCTCCTTTTTGGAGTTATTTAGGAGGACTAGCAGGAGGCATGGTTGTTGTTCTCGCCGTAATATCTGTCAATAGCACTTTAGGACTATCTGGAACAATTTCTTTAATGCTTGTTGGACAAATATTATTTGGTCTTTTGTCTGATATATTTGGTTTATTTGGAACGACAAAAAAATTAATTCAATTGAAAGATATTTTTGTTATTATTTTTATCTTAGCCGGCAGCTGGTTAATCATCAATTTTAGGTCTTAATTTATGACATTTTTTATTTTACTTGCCATTTTAAATGGTATTGTTATTGGAATAAATAGATCTGTAAATGGCAAATTAAGTTTTTCCGCAGGGCCACTCAAAGCCTCTTTTTGGAATCATGCCGTCGGCTTTTTGCTTCTTACTCTGCTTGTATATTTTTTTGACAGCTTTCAATATTTCACTAATGTAATAATACCTCCAACAAGTTTACTCGGTGGTGTATTAGGCGCCTTTTTTGTGATACTCAGTTGCTTTGTATTTACAAAACTAGGAGCTGTCAAAACAGCTTTATTTGTTATTAGTGGACAAATGATTTCAAGCCTTCTCATCGACTTTAATTTTAAAAACATGACATCAATTATTGCACAGATTTTAGGAATTATTTTAATAATATTTGGAATATATTTATCTAAAGTTGATAAAGTTCGTTTTTTGCAGCTGAATTTAAAGAAATACTTTGTGAAATAGAGTTTGTATGAAAAATTCAAATCATAATGATCACGATTATAAAATCAAATCTATAGATAAAATTTTAAATGACACTTCTTATCATATAGAATATAATGGTTATTTAGCAAATCATAGCAAACACGCTCCCATTGCTTTATTAAGGTTAGGCGCTAATTTAAATATAATTAATAACTTTTATAATAGATATATTAAGAATACCGAAATAGAAACTCAAAAAAAATCTGATTATCATATTTGTGAAGAAAACTGGAAAGAATATTTGGGTAAAAAATCGAGCTTTAATTCTTATTATAATTTTTTTAAAAATAAAATAGAAATAAATGGTTTAAGCAAAGTTCTCATAGATTTTATCCCTATTTTAATTCCAGGTTGGATGGGCTCCCTAGCACATGGAACCATTCATTTAGGATGGGCACTGGATATTAAAAATAAATGTATGATAAGCGAAGGACTAGCTTACATATGCTATTCCTTTCTTTCCTGTCACCCCGAAAAAATTGAAGCAGGAACAGAAAATACGAAAACTTTTGACTCACCATTAGAATCCTTTTTAAATATATTGGAAGATATAAATAAGGAACCGACTCAGTTTAAAGAATACATTCAGGATCTCATTGATAAAGAGAAAATTGAAAATAATTTCTATATACACCCAAATATAAATAGAATGAGCAATCAGTTTAAAATAGCAGCTCTGTTAAATTATGAGCATCTTTTAATTTATCAAGATCAAAAATGGTTTAAAAATTCTAATATAGATAAAGTATGGGATGAATTATTTTATTTAGTAACTTTAATTTATTTATATTATCCTTCTAATTTTATCTGTTTGCACCTCATCACATCATTACATGCTATAAAAGAAATTTCTTTTTATCTAAATCAACATGAGGAACAAAAGTGTATTAAAAATTATTGGATTGGAATGAATTGTGTGCTATTCTCTTTAGAATCTTTACCTAATAAAGACTTATTTAAAAACTTAATTAAGAAAAATAATAATAATTTTGACAAATATGATGACCCTAAAATTCAGGTCTATTGGACTCAAATTATTGAAAAAGCATATTTAGAAAAAGAAGAGCATAATCCTAAATTAGTTTACGTCTTAAAAAAATTATGGGAAGAAAATAATTTTAAATCGGTTTTTAGATTGGCTGCAGGGAATTTTATAGAAAGTAGTTAGTAAATTACTCATTTTATATTGTAGCAAACTAGCCAAACTTATTAAACATAAAAAAAGCCCCTATGATTTTTAATCTTAGGAGCTTTCTAAATTAAAAGGCTGCACAGAGCTACTCTCCCACACCTAAAGGTGCAGTACCATTGCCGCAGGCGGGCTTGACTTCGGAGTTCGGAATGGGATCCGGTATTTCCCCGCCGCAATCAGCACAGCCAAAACGAGGCTTTAAAATACTCCTGAGTTGTACCCTCGAGTTGAAATTATGTCAAGCAAAGAATTTCGATAAAAAATTTGTTGCTAAATATAAATAAATATTGTTATTTTTTTTATAAATAATAAAATTAACAATATATTCATTAATTCGTAATAATTATTTATGTATAAATCTATATCAGTTTTAACTAAAAGTTATGAAACAAACTTATATTACTGATATTGCAAGTTATTTTTAGCCATTTGTTGTATGGCAGAGGTGCTCCATGTTTTCGGTTTTAAAATCGAGTTTTATGTTTTGTCTTGTCTTGACAGTGATTTCCTGTGGAAATAAAAGCGGAAATTTAGATCCTGCTAACCCACAAGAGCAAGTTGCTACTGCGAATCAAGCAGAGCCTATGGGAAGGCCATCTGAACCAAATAAACCCTCTCTTCAACCTGTAAAAAGAGTAAGTCAAAATAGCTTATTCAGCTTTTGGGAAATACCATTCCCTGTAGGCTTTACTAAAGTTTCCAGCGAAATTTTCAAGGGTTCAATTGACTTAACTGGAAAATCATTTGCTAAGAATCAATCATTTAGCTTCTTAATGGAAAATGCGGTTGGATCTCTAGAATGCAAATTGATAGCTGACGTAAGTGGAACTGAAGATAAAGGATTTTTAAAAGTAAATTTTAGTGAAATTGATTTTGAACTTACCACACAGCACAACGCATTTAGTGACAATGAAGTTAAAAAATTTGTTAATTTTTGCGAACAATTAAATAATACTTCAAATAAACTAACTATATCAAGAGAATCAGGAAGATCTATGAAGTTTTGTGGTTTTAAATTTACAGAATTGCTTTTAGCAGAGAAAGATCGATTAGCTTCAGCTCAATCAGACTGTATTACTCTGAAATAATTAAAATATTAAACATAAAAAAAGCCCCC
>NZ_CP017834.1:451015-528681 GCF_001907975.1 Silvanigrella aquatica | reverse complement strand
AAGATTACAAAAACAGAGTGCGGTTCCCTTGACCTAGAATAGAGTCTCTTTACAGAGAACTCGAAATTCCTAGAAAGGAGGTGATCCAGCCGCAGGTTCCCCTACGGCTACCTTGTTACGACTTAACCCCAATCATCGCACAAGCCTTGGCAGGCTGCCCCCTTACGGTTAGCCCACCTGCTTCTGGCTTATGCAACTTTCGTGGTTTGACGGGCGGTGTGTACAAGGCCCGGGAACGTATTCACCGCAGCCTGATGATCTGCGATTACTAGAGATTCCAACTTCATGTGGTCGAGTTGCAGACCACAATCCGAACTGAGACCATGTTTTTGCGTTTGGCTCCACCTCTCGGCTTTGCTTCGCTTTGTCTTGGCCATTGTAGTACGTGTGTAGCCCTGGATGTAAGGGCCATGAGGACTTGACGTCATCCCCACCTTCCTCCGGTTTATCACCGGCAGTACCCCTATAGTTGCCAACTTAATGATGCCAAATAAGGGAAAGGGTTGCGCTCGTTGCGGGACTTAACCCAACATCTCACGACACGAGCTGACGACAGCCATGCAGCACCTGTATCCGTGTGTATTGCTACTATTACGCATCTCTGCGCTTTTCACGGTATGTCAAACCCAGGTAAGGTTCTTCGCGTTGCTTCGAATTAAACCACATACTCCACCTCTTGTGCGGGCCCCCGTCAATTCCTTTGAGTTTTAGTCTTGCGACCGTACTCCCCAGGCGGATAACTTAGCGCGTGGGCTACGGTACTGGAGGGGTCAACTCCCCCAACACCTAGTTATCATCGTTTACGGCGTGGACTACCAGGGTATCTAATCCTGTTTGCTCCCCACGCTTTCGTTCCTCAGCGTCAGTATTCGGCCAGGTGGTCGCCTTCGCCTCCGGTGTTCCTGCTGATCTCTACGGATGTCACTCCTACACCAGCAATTCCACCACCCTCTCCGAAACTCAAGAAACACAGTCTCAAATGCACGTCCCAGGTTAAGCCTGGGGATTTCACACTTGACTTGCATTCCCGCCTACGAACCCTTTACGCCCAGTAATTCCGAACAACGCTCGCACCCTTCGTATTACCGCGGCTGCTGGCACGAAGTTTGCCGGTGCTTCTTCTTTTGGTACCATCAAAGAACTGCTTTATTAAAACAACTCCCCTTCTTCCCAACCGAAAGAGCTTTACAACCCGAAGGCCTTCATCACTCACGCGGCGTTGCTGCGTCAGGGTTTCCCCCATTGCGCAATATTCCCCACTGCTGCCTCCCGTAGGAGTCTGGGCCGTGTCTCAGTCCCAGTGTGGCTGATCGTCCTCTCAGACCAGCTATCCATCTTCGCCTTGGTGGGCTGTTACCCCGCCAACTAGCTAATGGAACATGGGCTCATCTTTCGGCTGCCGGCCCGAAGGTCCCGGCATTTCCAGCATCGCTGCTGCTTACGCGGTCTTAGCTACAGTTTCCCGTAGTTATCCCCCTCCAAAAGGCAGATTCCCATGCATTACTCACCCGTGCGCCACTAAGGTATTGCTACCTCCGTTCGACTTGCATGTGTTAGGCACGCCGCCAGCGTTCGTTCTGAGCCAGGATCAAACTCTTAGCTCTAATTTACTTACGTTGAACTATTTCTAGTCCCACGATTTTTTTACTATCTTGACGGTTCTTTTACGGAACCTTAACAACCTCTTCTTAAAAACTTTTACATTCCTAATCCAACGTTGCTCGGGAACCGCACTCTGTTTTTGCTTTCTTCTCTTGTCAAATTACTACACCGTTGATTGGTGGCGGGGGCAGGACTTGAACCTGCGGCCTTCGGGTTATGAGCCCGACGAGATACCAACTTCTCCACCCCGCGTCGTCATCAGTGGTGAAAGGGGTTCTACATGTCGGTGGCGATACTGTCAAGCAACTTCATACATTTTTTAATAAAATAAAAAGGTCACTGCATTAGTGCACATAAAAAAAGGTTTATTTTAATATTAAAATAAAAAATATTAAAATAAACCTAAAAAAACCATTTAGAAAACAAAAATAAAGCTTTCAAAATCTGAAATACTTTAAGCGTTCTCAACTACATTGGCTAACTTTTGACGTAAAAAGTTAGGCAATGCAAAAGCGCCACGATGAATGTCAACATTGTAATATTTTGAAGCTTTTTCAATAGCACGCGCTCTTTCAAGGTCTATTTTATGAAAAGGGTGCTGATTGTCGCTTGCAAAGCCCCAAGACCAAAAACCGTACGGGTACGAAGGAATGGATCCCACCATGGAATAGACAGAAGTAAAGGCGTCTTTTAAATTGCCATAAACCTTAGCAAGATCGAATTTATTTTCCCAAGGAGACTCACATTGCGCCATAACAATCCCACCTGGAGCTAAAATGCGTTTCACTTCTCTATAAAACTCACCTGAAAACAGCCCTACGCCAGGCCCAATAGGGTCGGTAGAGTCAACAATAACAATATCGAACACTCCCGCAGCACTTTTTTTAACGAACTCAACACCATCACCAATATGAACTTTAGCCCTAGGATGATTCAACCCAAATGCAAGAGCAGGAAAAAACTGTCTTGCCGCTTCCACAACTTCTCCATCAATTTCACAAAGCACAGCCTCTTCGACGCAGTCGTGTCTAAGAACTTCACGTAAGGTTCCACCATCACCACCACCAATAACAAGAACCCTCTTAGGATTAGGATGCACGAGCAAAGGCACATGAGAAATCATTTCATGATACACAAACTCATCTCTATCAGAGCACATCATGAGCCCGTCTAGAGTAAGCACTCTGCCGAAACCGGTAGATTCAAAAACATCAACACGCTGAAAGGGGCTTTGACTTGAGTGCAAAACTTTTTTGACGTGAAGTCCAAATGAAACTTCGTCATTATGGCGTTCTTGATACCAAAGATCGAGTGGAGAATTATTGTCAGAATCAGATTCAAGCATGTATGGTATTTTTTTAGAAAACATTTATATTTCCTTTTATGTTAAGGGCGAGGATCCGAAAAAGAGTCCTTTGCTACTGCAAATAGCACTAATGAAGCAATGAGTCTACGAAAATGAACCAACGAAAAGTCTCAAAAAGAAATGAATCTGCCACAAATTTATCAAACGAAAGTAATGCAAAAAATTTAAACAAAACAACATTGCAAGACACACAAGTTGAAATCGTTTCTAGATTTTTAGCAAATACGAAAATAACGATCGTGGGCGGAGGTGGCATTGCCGCGACCGAATTGCCTAAATTAGCACGGGAATTAAGAAGGCATGGAGCTGAAGTCCATTTTTGTGTCACGGAAAATTGTTTAAAATTTATTGGCATAGAAAGTTTAAGATGGGCGAGCTCGAATGAAGTTGTCGTAAATCCCTCAGGCCTTGCTGAGCATATTTGCACATCTGACGCACTTGTTATATCACCCGCAACCGCTGATGTCATATCAAAAGCAAGTAATGGCATTTGTTCCGATGGTGCCACAACACTCATACAAAGCGCACTAGGCATGAGAAAAACAATTATTTTCTGCCCTACGATGCATGAAAGCCTTGCCTTTTCTCCTATTATTGAAGAAAATAAAAATAAACTTAAAAGTATGGATGGCGTATTTTTTACGCTCCCCAGAAGCGAAGAGGGCAAGGAAAAACTTCCCTTACCAGAAATACTTGCTATAAATATTGCTCATATTATTAATAAAAGAAAATTATATTTTAATGATTCCATAAAAACGATTGTTACTTTAGGCGGAACCAGAACAATGATAGATCCCGTCCGCTGTATCACAAATTTATCAACAGGATCTCTCGGGATTCAAGTTGCTAAAACGTTTTATGCCATGGGAATAGAATTGACTTTACTATGCGCACAAACGAATAAGTCTATACCTGAATATGACAATCAAGAAATTGTTTCTTTACCTAATTATCAGGATATGTACGAATATTTAAATAATATTAATGCAAGTAAATACGAAGGAATTATTCACTTACTAGCGGGTTCCGATTTTACCCCTAAAAAAACTTCCAAGTCAAAAATATCAAGCAAACAAGATTCGTTAAATATTGAGCTTATTAAGACAAAAAAAATATTAGATATGGAACATTTATCAAAAATTCCTTTTAAAGCAGCAGCAAAATTAACATCTGATAATAGTTTAGAAAGTCTAAATATTGCAAAAGATTTGCTAAATAAAAAATCATTGAACGCAATCCTGCATAATGACTCTAGCACAGCATGGAATAAAACCCAGACTCATCCTGGGACATTTTTAAGTATTTATAATAATGAAGGAATTAGTGTACAAGGAAATCAAGAAATTTCACAGCAGTTTTATTTATCATTTCAAAATTATTTATTAAATAAGAAAAGAATGACATCATAATATTGAATTTTAAAATATAATATTTAAAAACAAGATCACTAGGAATATACATTATGCTATTAACTCAAAAAAAATCTCAAGATATGAATAATCCTGAGCCTAAAAATATTTTAAGAGGAATTTACACTTGGTCTAATGTTATATTTTTAAGTGTTTTTTTTTCATCGATAATTATAATATTATTTCCATTTGTATATCTCTTTGACAGACAAAGACACTCTTTGCATAAATTAGCTACTTATTGGGCTCTTTCGATCAAAAATTTAAATCCCTGGTGGGAGTTTAAAATCAAAGGAAAGGACAATCTTGCTAAAAAGAATGAAGTTGTTGTCTACGTAGCAAATCATCAGAGTCAAGCGGATATCCTTGCGCTTTTTATATTGTCAACACGATTTCGTTGGCTTGCAAAAGCATCTCTTTTTAAAATTCCCTTTTTTGGTTGGGGCATGACAGCCGTGGGCTATGTACCCGTCGAACGCGGGAGCAAGTCAAGCAGTGAAAAAAGTTTAAAACTTTCGGCACAGCATTTAAAAAACGGGACTCCCATGCTTTTTTTTCCAGAAGGAACTCGCAGCAAAACAGGAGCTCTCGGCGAATTTAAAACAGGAGCATTTCGACTCTCGAAATCTTTAAATGTTCCCATTGTACCCATCACAGTTCAGGGATGTGCGGATATGTTACCTAAAGGATCCATATGGCCTCGTGTAAATAAGGTAACCATAACTGTACATCCTAAAATTTATCCGGACGATTTAACTGCAGCTGAATTAATGCTACAAGCAAAAGAAGCAATTTCGTCAAAACTAAGATAGGGATATGCATTATTATGAGTTTCAAAAGATTTTTTCTAATTTCATGTGCCACCGCACTCATTACAGCTTGTCAATCATACACTCAAGAAAATCAAAAAATTCGCAACGACTTATATGTTGGAAAATATAAAGAAGCCGCTACAAAATTAGATGAAAGCAGCCTCTCTACTGAAGGAAGAAATTTTGCTCTCTTTGGTATGGAAAAAGGAATGCTTTTATATTTGCAAGGAGAGTATCCTAACGCTGTAAAAAGCTGGGTGCAATCGGACAAAAAATTAGATGATCTTTACACAACAAGTATATCAAAAACCACAGCAAGTTTTGTAATAAATGACTCTATGTCTGACTACACGGGAGAAGCTCACGAAAGAGTATTATTACCTTTATTTTCTTCAATCGCATTTTTTGCCAATAATGATCAAAACAATTCCACTGTCATGATCCGAAGAACATATGACATAAAAAAGGAATTGGAAGCGGAAAATTTAGGTGAAAATGTATTTAAATACGACGCCTTTTCTCATTACTTTTCGGGCATGGTATTTGAAACAAAAAAAGAATGGGATAATGCCATTATTGAATACAGAAATGCTTTAAACAATGTGCGCAGTGATTCAGCACAAAATAATGCTTTTAGGTCTGCAGAAATTCAAATATTAAAAGATATCGGTAGACTTGCCGAGTTTAGAAATCGAAGGGAGATTTTATCAGACATTCAAAAAAGTAACCCTAATTTAACATGGGAAAAACATAACGATCTGCTTAAAAAAAGCGAAGTTTTTGTTATATATGAATCAGGAAATTCACCCGTAAAAGTTCCAAAAGACATTGTATTACCAACTGGCCAAACAGTAGTAAGAATTTCATTTCCTGAATATAAAGATATTCATTATAAATCACACTCAGCTGAGATCTATATTAATGAAAAATCTATTGGTAAAACAGTGATTATGCAAGACATTGGAAAAATGGCGAAACAAGCTCTTGAAAACCGAAGAGTTCGTGATATTGCTAAAATTGCTGCTCGCGTCATTGCAAAAGATGTCGCGGCTCGAAAGCTAGGGGAACAAAATGCTTTAGCTGGTTTGGCTGCAAATATTTTTAGTATTGCGACAGAAACAGCAGATACAAGGAGCTGGACAACATTGCCCGATACCATTCAAGTTTTAAGAGTTTCCGTTCAACCAAATAAAGAGATCAAATTGGACTTAAAACCTGAATATAATTCCACAATAAATTATAAAATAAATCTAGCTCCCGGCGAGAAAAAATTAATTCGACTCAGAACTTTCAATTAGAATAATAAATGACATTGAGTAAATTATAACAAGGTAAAAAATTAAAATGGCTCTGCATAATCCCAAAAATATTTCTTCATTTAAATTATGGATTCAACAAATTGGGTTATGGCCTTCTCAATTTATGGTTTTTATAGCTGCTGTTTTAATATCTGTTCCATTATCGATATGTTTACTCAGTATCACTTCAGTCGTAATTCAAACAATTAATGCAAATCCAACAGATATTCCGTGGCAAAAACTTTTGGGAGATCAACTTGCTTTGTGGATTACTCCCCTCGTTGAAGGGACACAATTCGAAACTTCTATTCCACTTTCTTTTCAACAAAATTGGTTTGCAATTATATTCTTATCTCTAGCAATATCATATGGCTTTTTAAATTTTTATAGCGACTATTTATTAAGACATTTAGGCGAAAAACTCGCAAAAAAACTAAGAACAGATATTGCCACAAAATATCTTTCCTTAAACTATAATGCGGCAAATTCTGTTGATGCGGGACTATTAGCATCTATCGTGGGGGAAGACATAAGAGAAACACAACAAACATTTACAAGACTTATTAGCAGTTTAATAAAAGATGGTTTTACATCATTCATTTTATTAACATGGTTAATCATATTAGATGTGCAACTGTTTATCTTATTTCTTACTGTTTTAATCCCTGCAGGAATCGTACTTAGAGTAACAGGAAAAACACTTAAAAGACTTTCTAAACAAGGATTGCAGTTTGAAAGTGAATTATTAAGTGGAATTCTTGAAAGAATGCGGGGGTGGCAAACCATTCAAGTTCATAAAGCCATCCCTTTTGAAATTAATAAATTTAATAAAATTAATGATAAAATATACCACGTGTGGAGAAGAGCGACTCGTGCAAAATCCCTAGGCAGTCCTTTGGTAGAGTGGTTTGGCATTATTGCGGGAGCATTTATTATTATTGCTGCTCTCAGAAGAATTTCTAACGGATCGCTTGATAGTAATATTTTTATCAGCTTTATGCTTACAATTGCTTTATTATCCGATAAAATAAATAGAATGTCGAGTCAATTAAACTCCACTCGTAAAGGAACTGATGCTCTGCATCGCATTAGATTATTTTTATTAAATAACTTAGAAGAAAGAGATCGCTACTCCGAAATAAATTCTAAAGAAAAAATCAGCAAAATTGAATTTCGAAATCTTTCCATTGGAAATTTAGGTTCACAATGCCTTGCATCAAATATAAATATCACTTTAAAAAAAGGAGCCTTACTTGCCGTAGTAGGCCCTTCTGGAACAGGGAAAAGCACATTCATACGAACTATTTTAGGTGTGCAGCCTCCTTTTGAGGGGCAAATATTAATAAATTCTAAAGTAACAGATGAAATACTTTATCAACATATGGCTCATGAAATTTGTTTTATCCCACAAGAACCTTTTATATTCACGGGAACAATTTTTGAAAATATTGTATACCCTGAAAAAATTGATAATCCAAATGAGGAACAAATTAAATTAGCTTTAAAAGCATTACAACTAGCACAACTCGAAAAAGATTTATCAGAAAATATAAATGGCCTTTCAGGCGGTGAAAAGCAACGATTGATGTTTTCACGCATATTTTTCCATAAACCGAGTTTTATTGTTATTGATGAAGGAACAAGTGCCCTTGATGTTGGAAATGAATTAAAAATTATAGAAAACTTACGCTCACAGATCGCAGAATCAATAACAATTGTTATTGCCCATAGACCCGTAATCAAAGAATATGCTACTGATATATTGGATTTCTCAAAAACAAAGTCATCGCCCTTGCTCACAATTCCTAGCGATGCTTCAACGAAGGAAATTATATGAACGCATTGTCTTCAATTATAGCTGGAAAAAAAAATATGGGTTCATCCCATTTTAATTCGACAAATCCCGCAAATCGGGAAGATATTTTGGGTACTTTTGCCAATGCGACATTAGATGAGTGTCGCGAAGCTTGCTTAGCAGCACGCAAAGGTTTTGAGCAATGGAAAAAAACACCGGCACCTATTCGCGCAGGCATTATAGCAAATTTTGGTAAATTAATTGAAAAAAATAAAGAAGCCATTTCACAAGTTTTAACTCGCGAAATGGGTAAGCCTATAAAAGAAGCCCGTGGTGATGTCCAAGAGGCTATTGACACCTGTTACTTTTTCATTTCCGAAGGGAGAAGGCTTTATGGCCAAACCGTACCTAGTGAAATGGAAAATAAAGAATTATACACTTATAGAAGACCTATTGGTGTATTTGCTTGTATAACTGCTGGTAATTTTCCTTTTGCCGTACCCAGTTGGTACTTTATTCCCGCTTTAGTTTGCGGAAACACCTGTGTTTGGAAGCCTTCAGAAGACACACCCCGACTTTCCCTCATTTTTGCAGAACTTTTATATGCTGCAGGTGTTCCCAAAGACGTCTTTCATGTGGTTTTTGGATCGGGATCGGAGACAGGAGCCAACTTGGTTTCTTTAGTTAATGAAGGATTAATTGATAAAGTTGGATTTACAGGTAGCACAGAAGTCGGAAGAAAAATTGGTGAAATATGTGGCCGTAATCTTCAAACACCCTGCTTAGAACTGGGTGGAAAAAATCCTCTTGTTGTCATGCCCGATGCCAATTTAGATTTAGCTGTAAATGGGATTATTTGGTCTGGTTTTGGCACAGCGGGTCAGCGTTGTACCTCTTTAGGCAATTTAATTGTTCATAAATCGATTAAAGAACCCCTTATTAAAAAAATAATGGATAAAGTGGCTTCCATTCACATTGGAAATCCCAGCGAAGAAAATATTTTTTGCGGGCCTATGATGAGTGAAAGATTTTTAAAGAAACACCTTGAAAATTTAGACTCCCTTATTAAGCCTCACCATCGCCTCATTACATCTAAAAATGGTCAAATAACCGATCAAAATAAACCCGAAAGATTTAGTGGCAATGCTCAATTAGGATTTTACGCCCATCCTTCTATTGTAGATAATGTCAATGAAAACGACGCTATTTACTCTACTGAAACATTTGGACCTTTATTTAATATCTTGAGTTTTAGCGATCTCGACGAAGCTATTTATTTATCGAATAAAACAGGATATGGCTTAAGTTCTGCTATTTATACAGAAAATATTGAATCCTCTTATAAATTCCGCTCCGAAATTTCGGCGGGTATGACAAGTATCAACAACAGCACCACAGGAGCCGAAGCTCACTTACCTTTCGGTGGAAATGGAAAAAGTGGAAATGGCAGTAGACAATCAGGAATATGGGTTGTCGATCAATTTACGAAATGGCAAGCTGTAAATTGGGATGTGAGTGGCAAGCTCCAGCTTGCACAAATGGATACAAGTTATATCAACCCATCTGATTATGTTGTAAAAATTTGATTGACTCATCAGGCAATAATTCACCCGTAATAAGATAATACAGCATAATAAAATCAGTACGGGCAGGAGAGCGTTCATGCCAATTTTTCAAGATTTAAAACAATTTGTCCGCTCAGAGAACGCGCATACCCGCTATGCCGCAATTGAAAAACTCGCTAAAAATTTTCAATCTTGGCAAAGCAATTTGTTAATTTGGCAAATCATGGCACTGATTCCTACCAACGAAGAAAAATCAAAATTAGTACAGTCGATCAAACTGACAGAGAATCCTAGTAGTGCTTGGTCTATTGTCTCCTATTTCCTATTAAAAGAAACGGACGATAATGTTATAAGTAGTTGCATAGCAACAATATCTCATTCAAAAAGAACTGTTTTTTCAAAGAAGATCTCTGCTTTATTTGAAAAAAAATCTATTTCTCATAAAATTCTTTATTCACTTTATAATTATATAGAAGAAACAGGCGATGAGTTTCAGGCAAAATATTTAATAAATACTTTTCATAATGATCTTCCCGAGTTTTTACTTGCTAAAGGTTTTAATGCATTTTTAAAACTAGGATTAATAAATGCATCTGCTAAAAATATTGCTTTTCAAATAATTGAAAAGCAATATTCCTTTGATTTAGAAAAACCATCTCTTATATCAGCAATATTTTATTTAGGTTTTTCATGTGATAAAGAAGAATATAAAAAATTTATACAATTAAAAAATAATATTAAAAACCCTGAAATATTAAGATTACTTGAGCTTATTATGTCACGTATTTCAGAGCTTGAAAAACATAATTTCAACTATAAAGCAGCTGAAACCTTCATTGAAAGTTCACTCAATGAGGACAATCCTAGTTTTCTGGGTTATGGCGCCATTCCGCAAAGTCAATTAGAAATTGCTATTCATAATTTAGTTAAAAATTGTCCTTCAAAAAACAAAATAGAGTTAACAGCATCTATTTTAAAATTAAAAAATAAAAAATGTATCGATATTCTTGCCAATAATAAAGCAATAGGAATTCCTGAAATTGAATTAAATGGCAATAGAAATCTTGCGAAAATATGGATTAAAAACATACCTTATTTTGATAATACCTTTAAAAAATCTATACAAAATCCAAATTATTACAAAATTTGGCATTGTGACTCTAACGATTTAATGGCGCTTTTTTTAGATCACACCATATTATTTGAACCCTCAAAAAATTCTTGGCAAAAACTTTTTGAAATAAACTTTGATCATCAAATATTATTTAGCCAAATTATTGCTCTGGGTAATATTCCAGAAAACACCCTTGAACCTAAAATTATAATTCAATATGAAAATTTGATTCTTGAAAATTTAAAAAATTGTATCCAGACCTTAAAAAAAGAGGGCTATAGCAATAAAGAAGAATTTGTAGAAAAAGTTTATGCCGCTACAATCGGCTACCCCGTTTCTGCAAATTTTATGGGTGAATTGTATAAAGAAATGCCTTTTTCAGGAACAAGCTGGGCTTTTACTGCAATCGCATTAAGCGCGCCACGCCTTGATATTCATACCATTAGCCTTGCTATTCAAAGCGAATTGGAAACAATTCGACAAACTTTAATAAAAGGTAACATGGAAAAAGAAGAATATATTCTTGAAGTTACATCAAGATTTCAATCCATATTAGTTGGTGCCGATCGTTTTAAAATTCCGATTATGCAACCAACCTTATCTACATTAAAAGATATTTCTTTATTAATTCAAAATATACTAGATAAAACGTCACAAAGTGATGATGATATTGAAAATGAATCCTCCGATTGGAGTGGCAATGTTGTCGCTGACAGGCCGGTGTTACGTTGGGGAGCTATTTTACAAGTCTGTTTAAATACACATCTCAATTTGGAAGAAAAAGATTACTATGAAAAATTCATTCGCGAAGGATTGAGAGTCGCTCCCCATGTGGAAAAAAGATGGATTGTCCGCGCTCTTGTGAAACTAGATACAGACGATTCCATTAAAGCCATTTTATACCAAGCACTACAGCATATCGATACCGACTTTGTCGAACACACAATTATAGAACTGCTACGTTCGAAACATCCTCGCGCTCAACAAGCACTCATTCGTTCTATTTCTAAAAATAACATTTCGAATGCACTGAAAATAAAAATAATTAATGAAATTTCTTTAGAAAATCCTGAAGAAATTCTTCAAGAATTAAAAACCTTGCAATTAATGAGACACTCTGAAGAAGTGGATTTAGCACTTCAGGAAGCCATTCATAAAATATCTGCTTCCATTAAAACTCCAGAAAAAAACGATAAAGACAGTGAATCTAAAATTTCTTCATTGGATATTGATTTTATCATTAAATCATTTATTCCCTACTCAGATTTCTTATCTATTGATTCTAAAAGTGCATTGCGTACTGCTGAAATGATTTTAATTCAATCCAAAGAATGGGGTAACGAAGCCGTCGACTTAAGTCCTATAGTTAACATGCACTGTAAAGCGGTTGAGCTGACCATGCGCGACACTTTTGAAGCACAGACCGACGCCATCATCCGTCAAGGAGACCTTTCCAAAAAACTTGATATTCTGGGATACGGAAAAAGTCTTGTTGAAAAAATGACGATGTTTGAAGAATACATTGCCAACCTTCCCATCATTCGAACAATCCCTTATTTTAGTAAATTTAAATTGAGAAAAATGCTTCGTGCTATTTGCCTTTATCGCCCTGGAAAACGCTTTACATTGGACGGCCCCAAGGCATTTGCGCTGTTACTTTTAATTACAGCTCGCTCTGAATGCCAATTTCATTTAAATAAAATACTTCCTATTCATTTTAATAATGATTTTGAATTATTTGATTTTATTAAACTTGTTCATTCTTTACAGGACAGCCGTAACCGTGCTGTTCATGAGGGGCTCACCTGGGAAGCACGGGATGAAATTGAAACCATGCGTATGCAAGCCTATAAAATCATTTCAACTTGCCTTACAATTGGGAGAAGTCTTGAGTCACAGGTGAGTAAAAAGGGAGACTCCCCCATGGAGAGCTTATAACGTATGGGATTGAGAGTCCAAACCAACATAAGTTCGATTAATGCACAAAGGAACTTAAACGTGTCTACACTTTTGCTAGCAAAACACACCGAAAGAGTTGCCAGTGGTTATCGAATAAATAAAGCAGCCGACGATGCAGCAGGGCTCGCTATTTCGGAAAAATTACGTTCCCAAGTCAGAGGTTTAATTCAAGCACGACGCAATACCAACGATGGCATTAGCTTAATTCAAACAGCAGAAGGGGGACTTCAAGAAATATCCACTATGCTTATTCGTTTGAAAGAACTTTCTGTACAAGCCGCCAGCGATACCATTGGCGATTTAGAACGAGGTCATATTCAAAAAGAATTTGTTGCCCTCAAGGATGAAATCGATCGCATTGCCACTTCGACCGAATTCAATGGCACCCGCCTTTTAACAGGTATTGCAGAAATTCCCGCTGTTTTAAAAGAAAACAGCAACCTCCCGCCCTTGGAAATTCAGGTGGGTGCTTCATACTATAAAGATGTTGATGACCTGTACACCGTCCGCAATCCGACACATATCATTCGAATTAACCTTGAGAAAATCAACGCGTTAACAGGTGGTGAAGGCTCACTCGAAATTGGAAGCGCAACGGATGAAGAGGGGACACGGGTGGATAAAAAAGTTTTTGCACAAAAGAGTATGCAGAGACTCGATCAAGCTATAGATAAAGTAAATGAATACCGTGCCATATTAGGCGCTATTCAGAATAGAATGGAACACACCGTGGCTAACACAAGTGTGACCATCGAAAACTTAGAAGCCGCAAAGTCCAGAATAAAAGATGCCGATTATGCCGAAGAAAGCTCACAAGTTGTACAGCAGGGAATATTACAAAAAGCGGGAATTTCTGTTCTTTCACAAGCAAATCAAATACCAGAAATGGCTCTGAAGCTTTTAGGTTGATCCCTTAGGATTATTTAGATAAGACCGAGTCCGCAGAAGCATTTTCTGTTTTGTGAATTATTTAAGGCTTTATCTAAACATGCAAACTCATTCTCTTAGTACCACAAAAATTTTTATCCAGGATGTCACTCTCCTCGATTGTGCCATACTTTACCCAAGCTTTGGCCCCAAAGGAAAAAGTTGGTATGTGGACGTTATCTGGGAAGGTAACAAAGATAAAAATGGTGTTCTGTTTGATTTCAGCCTTGCAAAAAAATCGGCAAAAAGTACAATTGATCACGAATATGATCATAAATTACTTGTAAAACCAAGCTTAATTCGCTTTCAATCGAATTCGCAAATTATTGTGATTGGAAATTATAAAAACTCCGATAATAATTTATTATTTGCTATTAATACCTATAATAATTCTATTAAAAGAATTTCAAGGGAAACTTTAATTGCACTCGATAATGATGATGTTACTTTACTTGAAAAAGAAATTGCGCAATCTATTTTAAGAAATTCTCCCGAAAATGTTACGAATATTAGTGTAAAGTTACGAGAGCACGAACACAAATTAAAACCAAATTATTACAGTTACACACACAGTCTCTGTTACCATTATGGCAATTGCCAACGCTTCCATGGCCACAGCAGTGTCATTGAAGTCTTTAAAAAAGGCAAATTTGACCTTAGAAAAAGTTCCTACGCAGCTAAAAAGCTAGATAATGCTTATATTATTTCTCAGAATTATGTTGTGAAAGATTGGAATACAAAACTCATTCAAGAGCTCATCGATCACTGCCCTGAAATAACCGATCTCAAAGAGCATCACATTGCCGCGCAATACAAAGGCACCCAAGGCGAAGTCGCTGTGATTATACCTAAAGATCATGTTTTTACTTTAGAACAAGAAAGCACTGTTGAAAACCTCGCTGAATTTATTCGCGCACAGTTTCCACCCGATGAAAAAGACATTGAAATCAGAGCTTATGAGGGCTTATCAAAAGGTTCTATTTGCAATATTTAATTTAACAACTAAGGATTATTATGAGCTCAAGTTTTCTGTTAAATGAAATATATCCTTGCCTCCAAGGAGAAGGTGTTAATTTAGGAAAACCCTCGTTGCTCGTCCGATTTCAAATTTGTAACTTACGTTGTGTTTGGTGCGACACACCCTACACTCACACTTTTAAAAGTGATCCCCTGGAAAAAGAAAACTCTAAAAGCAAACAAAAATTTGTAAGATACACTTTGGAAACACTGGTTGAAAAAATAAAATCTTTTCAAATAAATCACTTGATATTAACTGGAGGTGAACCCACTTTGCAAAATTTGGGATTATTAATGCGCACCTTAGGAAATAACTTCACAGCCGAAGTCGAAAGTAACGGAACCCGCATCCCTCATTTACAAATTCCAAATTTTTTAGAACAAGATTATAACTTAATGCAATGGAATATTTCTCCCAAATTTTCTAATTCAGGAGAAAAAATAATTTCAGAATCCTTGCATCACTGGTCGCATTTATCCCAAAATCACAACTCTGTTTACTTTAAATTCGTCGTCAGAAAAGATTTTGTTGAAAATGATATGACTGAAATTTTAGACATTGTAAAAACCTATCATTTAGAAAAAGCTCGTGTCCTTCTCATGCCCGAAGGAACTCATTTAGAATCACAAATAAACAACGTCTGGCTCCATGACAAGTGCATTAAATACGGTTTTCGCTATACCCCCCGCCTCCATGTCTTATTATTTGGGAACTTAAGGGGCGTTTGAGTTTTGAAGTTGAAATATTATGATTTGTTTTTATTTTGAATTGAATTAAATTGTTTTGACGTATATCAAAAAATTCTTATTCAACATTTAATTTAATAAATGTATTAAATTTTGGAAAAAATCACTCCAAATAAAATTGAGATATTTTTAAGCAAAGCGATAGAAATAATTATACAATGATTTCTTGATCTTAAGTAATGGAAATGATAATAAAGAAAGTGATTTAATACTCGAACGAAATCAGCTTAATCGAAAACTTAGCAACAAACTTTTACCATGGAGCACATTTATGAAACAAGAAAACCTAGTTACCTTTAATCTAAGCATCACATTGTCCTTACCAAATAATACTTTACAAAAAACTCATAAAATTTTGAAAACCCTATTTCTTTTGTCAATGCCAACTTTGCTATTTATCATGGCTAGTATTTCGACATATAAAATAACTTAGAGTATATCAATATTACAGTTGATTTCATATTCTATAGCGAAAAATCATCCCTACTAAAACAATAGGGAAAGTTAAATTATCACTGACTAAGTATTAAATTACTTTCGGATCATCCTTAAAAAATAAGGAAATTAAACATTAGCATTTAATTAAACAAATGTAAATAAAAATTTATTTTATTATTATATTTAATAGCACTATGAAGATCATTATGAACTTTGATGCTGGTTATTTTTGCTGCCATTTTTAAATTTAAAGTAACAGATAAATAATAGAAAATTTCAATATCTAAAAAATGTGTAAAATAAAAATATTTATCAAAAAAAGAGTAAAAACATATTAACAGTTCATGATCTTGACTTGTTACAGCATAAATTATAAGTAATTAAAACTACTTGAAAAAAGGATTCAAGAATGGTGCAACTTGAAAGAGATTTATTTTTAGGATGCGCAAAAAAAAATTCAGACAAAGAATTTCATGGGATTTTATACCATTTACTTGATGCTGGGGCATGTTGTCTAGAAATTATAAGCAAGGAAAAATTTTTAGTTAATCTCATAGCTCCCTTCCTAATGAATAAATATAACTATAACGTCGCCAGTCGAATATTAAGCTTTTTTACCGCTGTACATGATTTAGGTAAACTCTCGCCTGTTTTTCAAGCATTTATTTTAAAAAATGAGCCTCATAGTTTTTTTTACAAGCAATGGCAATCCAGTTATAAATACTGGAATGATATAAATAAATTTATTCTGCGGAATAAAGACAATTTTCATCATGGCTATATAAGTACTCAATCATTATTAAATTATTTTTATAAAAAATGTGATAAATTAAATATTAAAAGTGCGATTACAAGATTTTTAGTTGCAATAGGACATCACCATGACAAATTTCATAGTAAAAACTCATTAGATTCTTTACATTATTTTAACGAAATAAGATATTTCGATATAAATGAATCCTATTGTGGTTTAAAAAATTGGGAATTATTACGAGAAAATTTTATTGATGAAATATGGAGAATTATCGTTGGTGATTTTCTTCACATGGATCAATTTATTGACGATTTTCATTCGGATAATCATGAATTAACAAATAATTATGAAGTTATTTTTGCAGGGCTTGCCTGTGTGTCTGATTGGATAGCTTCTAATGAAAATTTTTTCCCCTATGAAGCCGTTGTTAAAAATTCTGATGAAATAAAAAATTATTTTTTTGATAGAAGATCACGAGCACAAGAAGTTTTACAAGATAAACTTTATTGGGGATCTGAAAAATGCCGATACTTTAAACAGCACAGTTTTAAAAACATTTTTGGCTTTAACCCGCGTTCGTTTCAAGAACAAGTGTTTGAACTTGTCAAACAGTGCCAAAACCCCAGTCTAACCATTATTGAAGCTCCCATGGGACTGGGAAAAACAGAAGCAGCTCTTTCATTTTTAATGTCTCCCTATGCACAGCAGAGTCGCGGACTTTATTTTGCATTGCCAACTCAAGCAACCAGCAATCAAATGTTTACAAGAATTAATACAATTTTAGAAAAGCTTTTTGAATTGCATGGACAAAAAGTACAACTCCAAATTTTACATTCAAATAAAAATTGGAATGATACCAATATTGAATTGATGAAAAATTATTATAAAAACGATAAGCCTTTATCATCAGTAACCGATGATACTTCCTCTACCTATGACAATGATACTTACGATGATATCAATTCAAATAAATCGACACTTTCAAGCCCTTGGTACGAGAACTCCAGGACGGGATTACTAGCTGAATTTGGAGTTGGCACAATTGACCAGGTTTTAAATTGTGTTTTTATCAATTCAAAACATTATTTTGTTAAGTTATTTGGCTTAGCAGGTAAAACAATTATTCTCGATGAGATTCATGCTTATGATGCCTATATGGATGAAGCAATATGCAAGTTGTTACAATGGTTAGGCCATAATCAATGTCAAATTATTCTTCTTTCAGCAACTCTGCCAAAGGATAAGAGAGATAAATTTTTAACAGCATTTAACAATAAACAAAAAATTATTTCTAGCGAAAATGGTTTTCCAAGAATAACAAATGTAAGCTGGAATAAATCAGATTCATTTAAGGAAATTATTGCTTCTTCAATAGATACTCAAAATAAAAAAACTCCGACAAAATTGTTTGCAATTGCAAATTTTAAAGAGATTGTAGCCATAGTAAAAAATAATATTAAAAAAATCAATAATCAGTATTATGGTAATATAGGAATTGTTTGCAACACTGTAAATACAGCGCAAAAGCTTTTTGAAGAATTTTTAAATGACGACTTTTCTAAAGAAGACCTTCTACTTTTTCATGCCCGATTTTCATTAAATTTAAAAACAGAAAAAGAGTCCTTTATAAAAGAAAGTCTTGGCAAAGAACAATTTAGAAATCACATAAACAATCTAAAAAGTTCAAGACCAAAATTCAAAATTATTATAGCCACTCAGGTCATTGAACAAAGTTTAGATATTGATTTTGATTATATGTATTCCTTCCTCTGCCCTATCGATTTACTATTACAAAGAATGGGTCGGCATTTTAGACGATGCCGTTGGGATTTAGAAACAGCAATACCATTAGAGCCAACTCAATTCGGAATTTTTCATGAAGCCTGTGATGACTCCCATTTGCCCCTTTTTGAGCTTTGCAGAGGGACAAAAAATGTTTACTTTGAATCTGTATTATTAAAATCATATTTAGTTTTAAAAGATTTTTTATCTAAAAACAATAATATTATTGATGACATTTGTGATTTAGAGTTTCTAGTTCAAAGTGTTTATTCCAATAGTTCAGAGCAATTTTCAAAGAAAAGAATTATAGAGTCAGAAAAGGAAATGTTTGCTAATAATGTAAGTACTGCAAAAAAAGCTTTATCAGTCACTATTGATTCTCCCATGCATAAAAAAAATTATCATAATTGGTTTATGAACTTATTTTTTGAAAGAGAAGACAAAGTAGGAAATTCTAATTTACCACAAACACGATTGTTTAACAAAACAGAACAACTTATATTAATTATTAAGCATAATAATAAAAATTACACTTTAAACTATCATAATAAACTTGTTGAATTGCCTCATTTATTTACAGAAGAGAAGGAGGAAATAATAAATATTTTACATTGTCAAATTACAGTTCCTTTCTATGTAACAAAAGATTTAAATAATTCCGATGTTGAAAATTTAGATTCACACAAAGTATTAAAACATTATAAAATATTAAATATGGAGTGGAATGGTAAATATGCAGTTAAAAACCTTGAAAATACTGAGATAAGATACTGTTCACATTACGGCTTTAAATACACTAAAAATAAAAAGAGTTAAAATATGAAGGAACAAATTGAAACAAATATTTATAGTAAAATTCCTATTATTCCCGTTATTCAGCATAATGGTGAAAAAAGACTTGTCACATTGAGAGAATTTCTTATAAATTCTATACATTATTCTGATTTCTGTTTAAGTTATTGCTCGGAGCGCATTGCATTTAATCACTTTATTATTCTCATTGGCTTGGCCATGTGCCATAAATTCAATAAATTTGAATTTAAAAATTCTGAGGATTTTATTGAAAATATGGTTAAATATTTAGACCAGTACGAACAACATTTTGAACTTGCAGGTCCAAATTATTATTTTTTGCAGCAAAATTTCAATGAAAAACTTATGGAAAAAGAAATACAATCTATTGCAAAACTACTTCCCGAAGTAGAAAGTGGCAATAATAGCAATTTTTTTACAAAAGCAGATGATTCAAGTCCCCGAAAATATAATCTTCCAGAAGTATTTTTCGCTTTATTGCAAGGACATTTGATTGGATATGGCGGTTTAGGAGGGGGGTTTAAAAATGATGTATATAACTTCACAGATACATTTGCAGCAAAACCTATTTCTATTTTCATAAAAAAAGAAAATTTGGCTGACTCTATATTTATAAATGTCAATATAAATAATATTTATAATGAAAAAAATGAAGAATTAAAAAGAATTGCTCTGACCCCCATATGGGAATGCCCTGATCATGGCGTAGAAATGCTAGCAAAATTTAAAACACTGACAGGAGCTGAGGTATATCAAAAATTTGGTTATGAGCGCATTATTAAAATATATTGGGAATACGATTCAAACAACAATCAACCCTATGCTTGTTTTAGTAAAATTGCTCAAGGAATTAAAAAAGACGATGATATTGAAAAATATTATTTGAATGTTGCTATTACGAAAACGAGTAAAGAAGAAGATATCTATTTAAAACCAAATCAAGATAAAGTTCTTTGGCGCAATTTAGATAATGTATTGCATCGCTTTTCATTAATCAAAAAAAATTCGGAGTTAACTTTTTTAATTAATGAGACGTTTGAGCTTGAAGCGTTAGGACTTTATTCTGATAAAGCAAAAATTTTTGGCTCTATTCGATCCTTATTTAAAATTCCTACAGATTTAATTGATGAAAAAAATTTAAATAAACTTAAAAAGTGCATAATTTTAGTAGAAAAAAATCAGACCTACTTATATGCAAATTTTAAAGATTCTTTAAAAAAATTACCCTCCAATGGAGAAAAGGAAATGGCAAAAGAAGATATTGATGCGTATCTTCAGCACACTTCTGCGTTTATGGAATACTGGAATTTTATAACTTTATATTTTAATAGCTTTTTTGTTTTTGAAAAAATTGTAAATAATTTCGAACATTTTTCAGAGGAGCTTGAAAAGAAAATTAGAGAAGCTAAGCTGCGAGCAGCCGATAAATTTATACAAGATTTTCCACATAAATCTACTAAATATAAATTAATGGGAATGATATATAAAGGAATTCATTATGTCGGAACAATATAGTTTTAGTTATGACGAGGCAAAAAAATATCTTTATTCAATTGCTCATCGCATTGAAAATTTAATTGAAGAAAGAGAGAAAGAAAATACTCCTATCTCAAAGGAAATTATTGCACATTTAAGAAGATCAAGAAAAAATAACAATAATGAACACTATATTTTACATTCTTTAAATAAACTTAGACTTATTGAAGATGAAAAGTATTCAATATTAAGTAATAATTATTTCTTTAATATCTTAAAAATGATTATTCCTATACATTCCGATTTAGGAGCATACTGTTTGAAATTTGAAATAGACGAAAATGCTGAAAATTCTAATTTCAAAGCAGAAAGCAAAAATTTTGGCTATTCCTTAGGAAAATTATTAGCCCAAGAAGAGATTGGTACTGTGGAAAATGTTGAAAAAAAATTTTTAAAGCTTCTTTCTACACCGTTATCTCAAATTGAAAATCAATTGTATTCCGTTATCTCTTCACTCTTAAGTACATTTGGAAAATTGTATATAGATTGGCCTTTATTATATGTTGACCTTTATTTATGGGAGTATGATGAAAAAATTCAATATAAGTGGTCAAAATCATTTTATAAGTATGTCGCAAAAGATGAAAAAAATAAAAAATAAATTCTTTATACAAAGGAGAAAGTATGTTTTTTGAAATATCCGTATTACAACAGTTTTCAGGAATTAATTTAAATCGTGATGATACAAACTTACTTAAAACCATTGATTTTGGAGGATTCAAAAGACAGAGAGTATCTTCCCAATGTTGGAAAAATGCAATTAGAAAGCATGACGAATTTTTTTCAAATATAAACTACGATCATGGTATTCGTACAAAAAAAATGGCAAGTGAAATTTTTAATTTGGCAGGTAAAGAATTTGATACAGAAAAAAATAGAAAAAGCGTCAATGAATTTTTAAAAAATGTTGGTCTTGGAGAAATGGAAGTACAAAGAAAGCAAAAAAATAAAGGACCTACATTATTTGAAGCTGAAAATAATGAATTTGATAAATTAAAAACCCTATTCTTTACAAGTGAAAAAGAATTAGCTCTTGCTACTCAAATATTAAAAAAACAAAATTTTGACCCAGTAAGTTCAGCAAAAGAGTTTAATAAGGAAAGATTAAATTTCCCTTTAGCCCCTGACATTAGCTTATTTGGAAGGATGGCGGCATCGGAAGTAACTTTAAATGTGGAATCTGCCGTGCAGTTTGCCCATGCTATTTCAACCAACGAAATTCTAATTGAAGACGACTTCTATACAGCTTTGGATGACTTAGCAAACTCTGCTGAAAGAGCCGATGCGGGAGCAAGCATGATGGGTTATACGCAAATTGCAAGCCCATGCTTTTATAGATACGCTTGTATCAGTATGGAAACATTATTTAAAAATTTGAATAATGATAAAGAATTAACGCTGAAATGTGTAAATAGTTTTATAGAAACGTTTGTTAACGCCATACCAACAGGCAAAAAGAACTCAACAGCTCCTTCCACATATCCCGATTCCGTTTTAATTAGTTATTCAAAAAAACAGCCCATTAATTTGGTTAATGCCTTTTTAAAACCTGTTAGAATGGAAAGGCACTCTAAAATATCTTTAGCAGAAAAATCTAGTTTTCAATTATTTGAATATCTGGAAAAATTAAATGATTTGTTTGAATGGGAAAAGGAAAGAAAAAATATATGTTATAGCCTTTTCGCAGAAGCTCTAAATATAAAACAAGAAAAAAGTTCACTTAAAATTCCAATTGTGGGATCAAAATTTTCTGAAAATTTAAATCAATTTTTAAAAGAAAATATTTGGAGTAAATAATGACGCAATATTGGTCTTTATGTATTAATTTGCAAGGGCCAATGCAAGCCTGGGGAGTAGAAAGCAAATTGACTTTCAAAAGTACTTCCCTTGCTCCCAGCAAGTCTGGTGTCATTGGAATTATTGCAAGTTCACTTGGTATTGAAAGAAATAATATTGATTATTTAAGCAAATTATCTCAATTAAAATTTGCGACAGTTTGTCTTGAGAAAAAACCTAAATTTATTTTAAAAGATTACCATACTATTTCTGATGTTTCTCAATGTAACGGAAAAATTAAGGACACAGAACTCACAGATCGATTCTATTTAATTGATTGGCATTTTTTGGCCATAATTGAAGGTGATAATCAATTATTAGAAAAAATAAAATATGCTTTGCAATACCCAAAATGGCATGTGTTTCTGGGACGAAAATGCTGTCCCCCTGCCAGTCCTTTTATTTATAAAAATGCGTTAAAAGAATGTAGCATAGAAGATTTATTGAGCATAAACGGTGACTATTTATGCTATAAAGAAACAAATATTACAAATAAAATATTAAATAGTAAGTCTGAATTTGATGATGTTATTTCTTATGAAGATAGAACATTTTCTAAAAAAACTTACTTTGAAGATAGAATAGATTTAATTAAATTACAAGATACGATTTTTCCTTTAAAGGAACAAAAAAATGCTATACTTCATGAAAATTGAATTTAATAAAATCGATAACAAAAATTTCAACTTGCTTCGATTTCTAAATTCGCCGAACTTAAACTATGAAATTCACCAAAAAATTGAGCATTTGCAAGAGAACGAATCTACAAAAAAAAGAATCCTATGGCGTTTAGAGGGTAAAAATTCAAAATCTCCTTACCTCATAGTTCAAACAAACTTTCAACCAAATTTAGAAAGATTCAGAAATCAATTTAATTTTTCTCATTATTTTAAAGATGAAATTCATTTAAAAACTATTAATTTAAATCCTAATGAAGGAGAAATGTTCTTTTTTAAAATTAGAGCTAATCCAACAAAAAATGTAACCTTTTTAAAAGATAAAAAAAAGAAAGGCCATAGAATTCCTATTACAAAAACTAAAGATGATGAAAATGATGTTGATGAAATTGCACATTGGCTTGAAAGAAAAGGCAAGCTTCATGGATTTTCACCTTTAAATTTAAATTATTTTAAAGAAACAATATTAGAATTAGAAGTAGTTAAAAATAAAAAACATACTAGCATTCATAATTCTATTTTATTTTCAGGTTTACTTCAGGTGAAAGACTCTAATTTATTTAAAAGTACCATTGAAAATGGAATTGGTAACGCCAAAATTTTAGGTTTTGGTTTGCTTTCAATAAAAAGAATGCACTAATGAAAGACTTGACTATTCTGCCAAAAATTCGAGATAGCATAAGCTATCTCTACATTGAGCAAGGCATTATTGAGCAAGATGATAAAAGTATTTCCGTTTTTGATGAAACGGGAAAAACTCAAATTCCAATTTCTTCATTAACATTATTAATGCTCGGTCCTGGAACGAAAATTACTCATGCAGCAATAAAAACAACAGTTGAAAATGGATGCTTAATTGCCTGGACAGGAGAAGAAAGTGTGCGCTTTTACGCAAGTGGTTCAGGAGAAACAAGATCGTCATCAGCTCTTTATTTACAAGCAAAACTAGCCATTAATAATGAAAGTCGCATTGAAATTGCAAGAAAAATGTATCAAAAAAGATTTTCCGATCCTTTACCTAAACAACTCACCCTAGAACAAATTCGCGGCAAAGAAGGCGTTAGAGTGCGAGGAATTTATCATAAAGAAATGGAGAAATATGGTCTTAAATGGAAAGGCCGTGATTACGATCGCAAAGACTGGAATAAAGCAGATGAGTATAATCGAGCTATAGCCGCCGGTAATGCCTGCTTATATGGAATTTGTCATTCTGCTATTGTCGCTCTGGGTCTCTCTCCCGCTTTAGGATTCATTCATTGCGGTAAACAACTCTCTTTTGTCTATGACATTGGCGATTTATATAAGGCCGAATTAACAATTCCAATTGGAATTGAAATTGCAGTTAATAAACCAAAAGATCTCGAAAGAACTGTGCGCCTCAGACTTCGAGATGAATTCAAAAAGCAACGAATTCTTTCACGTATTGTAGAAGACATTCAAGAATTACTTGGATTAAATGAGATTAATTCAAAAAATTTTGATACAGATCCCGCAGCACCTGGATTTCTTATAGGTGAAAACTCTGTAACAGCAGGTGGAAAGAATCATGGTGATCATCATTCTTGAATGCGTCCCCCAAGGATTGAGAGGAGAACTAAGTCGTTGGCTTATTGAACCTCAAGCTGGAGTCTTTGTTGGAAATATCTCTGCTTTGGTACGTGAAAAAATTTGGTTGAAATGCCAAGAGGAATCAAACGGAGGCAAAGGAACTCTGATTTATAACTACAACAATGAACAGGGCTACGAACTTGTTACGTTTGGGGACTCAAAAAGACAACCTATTGAATTTGATGGATTAACTCTTATAAGGCTTAATAAAAACTAATGGAACTACGTTATTTGAAAAGTGAATATGAATATTTTATATATTTACATGACATAGATGATAAATTATTAAACTTTTATCTGAAATGTCTTAATCATTTCCCCACGTATGTGGGGATGATCCGTAGGATTTAACGTTTCAGCATCAATTCTAAGGCATTTCCCCACGTATGTGGGGATGATCCGTGGGAACATGAATGTGCAGAACATTTTTTGTACATTTCCCCACGTATGTGGGGATGATCCGTATTAATTTAAGAAAAGAAGCAATATTAATCTCATTTCCCCACGTATGTGGGGATGATCCGATTTTTCGCTTCTTTTGTTGTTCTAAGGGATACATTTCCCCACGTATGTGGGGATGATCCGATCTACTCTCGGAATATCCTTTGCTGCATATCCCATTTCCCCACGTATGTGGGGATGATCCGTCCCTCCTGCTTTTTTTGCTCCCATATGTACACATTTCCCCACGTATGTGGGGATGATCCGATATAATGTCTTTGATTTGGAGTCTAATAACACATTTCCCCACGTATGTGGGGATGATCCGTCTTCAAATTCTTGATCAGCAAATCTCAAATTCATTTCCCCACGTATGTGGGGATGATCCGAAAGTAACAGAGATAAAAACTCGGTTGAGCAACATTTCCCCACGTATGTGGGGATGATCCGTTTTTAGCAAATGTTACTTCTCTGTTGATTAACATTTCCCCACGTATGTGGGGATGATCCGATGATGTTTTAGATGTGCTTTTTGAAAAGTTGCATTTCCCCACGTATGTGGGGATGATCCGTTCCTGTGGCAGAAGTTCCTGTGGCAGAAGTTCATTTCCCCACGTATGTGGGGATGATCCGTCACTTAGTGAAGAAATAGAATACAAAAAAAACATTTCCCCACGTATGTGGGGATGATCCGAAATTAAAAAAGCCTGTCACAATTTTATGAAAACATTTCCCCACGTATGTGGGGATGATCCGCCTTATTCAAGTGGAAAATCCATTTTTAAATCCATTTCCCCACGTATGTGGGGATGATCCGAGAAAGCGAGATATGAGCGATTAGAGAAGCGCCATTTCCCCACGTATGTGGGGATGATCCGATTTTATGGTACGATATTTGCAAGCTGTTCTGCATTTCCCCACGTATGTGGGGATGATCCGTTTTCAAATTTGCTTAAAGATGAGGGTATAGACATTTCCCCACGTATGTGGGGATGATCCGGCTTAGAAGGTGCGCTCTCATAGCCTCAATTTCATTTCCCCACGTATGTGGGGATGATCCGATCGAAAAGATGTTATGAGAGAATTGCTAAACCATTTCCCCACGTATGTGGGGATGATCCGATCTGTCGCTTTAATAAATTTGATTATCTGAACATTTCCCCACGTATGTGGGGATGATCCGTGTATAAATAAGATATATACCTGACACTGCTACATTTCCCCACGTATGTGGGGATGATCCGAAAATGATGCGTTAGAAATGGTAAAATCCCTTCATTTCCCCACGTATGTGGGGATGATCCTAATGTATTTCTATTTGAAATCGCATCAAAATACATTTCCCCACGTATGTGGGGATGATCCGATATAGATGTGCTTTTTTTACTTGAATATCATCATTTCCCCACGTATGTGGGGATGATCCTTTTAAATGATCTTGCTGGTGCAAAATTAAAAGCATTTCCCCACGTATGTGGGGATGATCCGGTGGTGATATTCCTGCAATTATATCAAGACAACATTTCCCCACGTATGTGGGGATGATCCGGAACAAATAAACGCTATAAAGTAACGCTTATTCATTTCCCCACGTATGTGGGGATGATCCGTAATAATTTCTAAAATTAATATATAGTCATATCATTTCCCCACGTATGTGGGGATGATCCGTTAGAAGACGTCTTCAATGCCCTAATTTTAAACATTTCCCCACGTATGTGGGGATGATCCGAATGTAATACAAGAACAATAGACAGAACGCATCATTTCCCCACGTATGTGGGGATGATCCGGACTATCATCTAGCGAAGCGATAAACTCGTGGCATTTCCCCACGTATGTGGGGATGATCCGTGTGCTGTTTCTCTTTTAACATGAAAGAATGTCATTTCCCCACGTATGTGGGGATGATCCGGTTCCACTGGTTTACCATTTCCGAGATTCTTTCCATTTCCCCACGTATGTGGGGATGATCCGAAGATTACAAAAAATTTAAAATAATTGAAGTTCATTTCCCCACGTATGTGGGGATGATCCGCTATTTATGAATTTCTACCTTCAAAAGTTGAACATTTCCCCACGTATGTGGGGATGATCCGGATCTGTAGTAAATCAAAAGGATTTGGCTGAGCATTTCCCCACGTATGTGGGGATGATCCGAACTTTTCGATTTCTGAGTTGTTACTTGATTACATTTCCCCACGTATGTGGGGATGATCCGTAAATTTCATCATCTTCTGCTTCTCTTTGCGCCATTTCCCCACGTATGTGGGGATGATCCGGCTTTATAACCTTCATCATCTTTTCTTCCAATCATTTCCCCACGTATGTGGGGATGATCCGAAGCTTTAAAATTAATAGTATCCCTAACTGCCATTTCCCCACGTATGTGGGGATGATCCGATTTATCATTGATTTTCTTTGCATTACTCATACATTTCCCCACGTATGTGGGGATGATCCGTGTTTTTGTTTCTTTTATGATTTTTTGTTGATCATTTCCCCACGTATGTGGGGATGATCCGATTGTCATAGGTTAGGTGTTGATAATAAAATTCATTTCCCCACGTATGTGGGGATGATCCGGCATGTAATATAGCAACAGCACCACCGAGAGACATTTCCCCACGTATGTGGGGATGATCCGTTGACTAAAAATCGTCATAACGTTCTCCTTTTCATTTCCCCACGTATGTGGGGATGATCCGGGTTGCAGTGTGCGAGATTTACTCAATGAAAGCATTTCCCCACGTATGTGGGGATGATCCGAGAACTTGGTTATCCTGCCTCTAAATTTTTAGCATTTCCCCACGTATGTGGGGATGATCCGGGCTGAACAACTAAACCTCTGTTGAATTTTTCCATTTCCCCACGTATGTGGGGATGATCCGGAAGTCGAACTTAAAAAAGATGATGAAAATAACATTTCCCCACGTATGTGGGGATGATCCGATAATAAGGGTAATGATGTTGAATTAAAAGATCATTTCCCCACGTATGTGGGGATGATCCGGTATTTCAATTTCTGACTCAAGAGTAATTGAACATTTCCCCACGTATGTGGGGATGATCCGCCATTGCGTAAATTTCAACATCAATTTGATTACATTTCCCCACGTATGTGGGGATGATCCGTAGGCATTTAACGGGATGGGTTTGGGGCACAACATTTCCCCACGTATGTGGGGATGATCCGATTATTTATAATTCTTTGTTCTGTTGGCAATTCATTTCCCCACGTATGTGGGGATGATCCGTTCACGACTCATAGTTAATCCCTTTTTACATTCATTTCCCCACGTATGTGGGGATGATCCGTATATTCGATTTTTCTGAAAACAAAGACGTACCATTTCCCCACGTATGTGGGGATGATCCGGTTTTCTTTACCAAGTTTAGGTTATAATTTTACATTTCCCCACGTATGTGGGGATGATCCGCCATCATGTGAAGTCATAAGAACGACCTCAGGCATTTCCCCACGTATGTGGGGATGATCCGATTTGATCGAAGCAAAGTTGATCCATATTCAACATTTCCCCACGTATGTGGGGATGATCCGGACAGTGTCACCCTCGCCAACAGGAAGCCCGACATTTCCCCACGTATGTGGGGATGATCCGAGGCTTACCCAGTAAATATTGTAAGGGTTCAACATTTCCCCACGTATGTGGGGATGATCCGTGAATTTCTCAAGCGGTCGCATGGGGTGGCTACATTTCCCCACGTATGTGGGGATGATCTGTTGATGTAACATCAATTCTTTGTAAATCTTCACATTTCCCCACGTATATAAAGATTGTTCAGTATTCAAATTATTTAAATGAAACAACATTCTATGATGCGCTTGAGATCAATAATTCCGCCGTTAAAGTATGAGGTGATAAAATTTTAAAACACATTGCCACAGGACTTGTAAAAATTATAAAAGAAAACTTGGACACTGATTGGGCTCTTAAAGAAACATCACGGACAAAGATTAGAATGGCAAAAAGAATGAATAAAGAAAATAATTTAAAAAAGCTTGTTGGCTCTGAAGTATATGATGTTTGGGTTAATATGATTAAAATATTAGTGCCAAACGCTCGTACGCATCGAATTTCAGTTATTGTAGCAGGAATGCTTCATTACGCTTTGGATCAATCTTACTTAAAGGAACATAAGGACAATTCACTTACTCATATTCTTCAAGAAAGCTATGATAATAATGAAGCAGATGAGGAATTATTTAATGCTATTAAATTAATTTTTAATAAAGCAAAAGTAAAATACACACGAAAGAATTCTAAAGGAGATCAATACTGTATCATTGAAAATAGCCTAAATCAATTTTTCCATTGGGAGTCAATGCCCTGGGAATAAGATATTACAAACTTTTAATTAATTTAATCATTCTTTCTCTTGGTGATACATATTTTTCTTCAGAGGATTTAAAACTTATAATGGAATCATTTGTTATATCATTTAATTCCTGCCAATTCAGTTTATCAAATTGATGACCATAAACATGTGCGAGAAATATTTTTTTTAAATCTGTCATATTTGAAACAACAGATTTATTATCCGTATTTTTACAATAATAAATATATTTAAAAATAATATTTATCTTATTCAAATCAATTTTTAAATTATTTTTTAATATAAAATTCTTAATTTTTTCTTCAATAAATGCAACTATATTTTTTGCACCACCTATTAAAGTATAGGGAAAAAAGAATGTCAGTCGAGGCTCAAGATGAGTTGCCATCGCAATTTTCTTTCGATTTAAAACTAAATTATCTATAATCCAATTATCATAAATTGAATGTATAGCTTTAGGTAGCGGAATATTTTTGATTTTAAGATCACTTGAAAATTTTTTTGTCAGTCTAATTTGAACCATGTTTTAACCATTTGAACTTTCTACTCAGTAATTTTCATCTTAACTCGTTACATAGCATAAAAGCAGTTTATAATCTTCTACTGCAAGATTCTCCTCTGTTATTAAGTCATCAGCTATAAAAGAGTAATTATCATATTGCCAGAAGCTCTTATTAAAACGCTCATTATGTTAGAAAAAAGCTTGGCCTAACAAAAAAAGGCTGTTCAAAAAAGTTGAATTGAATTTTAACTGACAGACAATTTCAATTTTGGGAGTCTTTTTAAACAGGGAGATTGTCAGATAAAATACCATCTGCTACATTTTATTAGCCTGCTTTTTGCTTCTGACATCAATTTCAAGGGTGGAATCATACTCTTTTAATTGTTCATTAATTAAAATTTTCGTAAATGGTGCTAAAGAATATCCCATGGCAATTGCTATGCGATTCGCATAATCAAGGCCTACTTTTTCGCGACCTGTTTCTACTGAGCTGATAAATTGTTTTTTACTTTCTATTTTATCTGCAAGTTGTTGTTGGGTTATTCCATCGTCCTCGCGAAGGGATCACACCAATATTTATATCGGCAACATTGTTCTTTTTCTTGAAACCGCAAAAAACTTATAATATGTAGATAATGAATTTATTCAAGGAGTGAAAAATATCAATGTTTATTCCACATGAATTTGAAAATAAAAATGACGAATTAAACAAAATTTTAATTCAAAATAATCCATTAGCATTATTAATCTATAATAATGAATGTTTAGAAGTTACAAATATTCCAATATCATTTTTTGGAGATAAATTAGTTGGTCACTTATCGATCCGCAATGAAGTCTGCAAAATGGCTAAAACAGGAGATATTTCGCATCTTATATTTAATAGCCATAGTTCTTATATTTCACCATCCTGGTACCGTAATCCAAGTATGAATGTACCCACATGGAATTACTGCACAATTAAATTAACAGCAAAAATTAATAAAATAACCGATAAACAAAATATCAAAACTATTTTAGAGCATCAAATTAGAGATTTTGAGAGATCTCAATGGACAATGAATGATTTTCCAGCTTCATTATTAGATGATATGATTTCAGAAATTAATGCGTTTGAATTTAAGATTAAATCCATTGAATCAAAATTTAAAATAAGCCAAAACAGATCAAAAGAAGATCAAATATCGGTTATTAAAAATTTACAAAAATCGAAAGATGATACTTTATTTATTCATAATATAATGAAACAATATTACGAAATTAATGAATAACATTTTACAATCCATGATTGATATTTTGAAATCAATTAATTTAAATCTCCTCTAATTTCTAAAGCCCACACCCTATCAATACTTAAAGTGTTTAATGGGCTCGCCTTTGGCTTCCAAATCTTTCAAGCTTTCGATTCCTAATCTAATGTGAATGTCAGTCCATTTTGCAGAAACAGATTTATCACCGGCTTCCGTTTTAACGCCTTCGGGAGTAATGGGAACATCGGAGACGACGAGTAAGGCACCGCGGGCAATTTCGTTATAAAGACCGACCATAAGAACGGTTGCGGTTTCCATGTCAATGGCGATGCACTTCATGCTGTGTAGATGCTTTAAAAAAGCTTGATCGTGTTCCCACACTCTTCTGTTTGTCGTGTAGACAACGCCTGTCCGGTAGTCATAGCCTGCTTCGACAATTTTTTGCGAAACAAACTTGTGGAGTTTGAAGGAGGGCATAGCGGGCACTTCGGGAGGAAAATAGTCGTTAGAAGTTCCTTCACCGCGAATGGCGGCAATAGGTAAAATAAAATGACCGATTTCTGTTGATTGTTTTAAGCCTCCGCATTTTCCTAAAAAGAGGACAGCTTTAGGAGAGCGGGCACTCAACAAATCCATGATTGTGGCGGCATTGGCGGAGCCCATACCAAAATTAATAATAGACACATTAGATTTTTTGCATGTGGCATTGGGCATAGCTCTATCTAATCCCACCACTTGCGAATCTGTAATTTCAGCAAAGCGATTTACATAGGTTTGAAAATTTGTGAGTAAAATGTGATCAGCAAAATCTTCAATTTTTGTTCCTGTGTAACGTGGTAACCAATTTTTGCAGATCTCTGCTTTTGACTTCATAAAAACTCCCTTAAGTTAGGTCTTTCTAGAAATAAACTCCCCTAGATTCTTTTACCCTAGTCTCATTTCTATATACAGAGCACCCTATCTAAAACACCATAAACATCTTAAATTATTAAAAAAATATTATATGATACAATTTAGCATATTCAAAAACAAGAATCACAGATCTTGCATATTGAAGTTTTTCTAGATGGTTACTCATAATTTTTATTATAAATACTTTAATTATCGAAAATTATCCTATATTTCAATTCTAAGGTATTTATAATCTATAAATACCTTAAATTGTGCTTTCTCTTTATTTTGATAGTGATCAGAGTCGAATTAGGTATCAAAACAATGAAAAATTATGAGAATATTATAAATTTATCCGATAAATTAAAAACTCAACTCCAGAATTACTCACAAAATATTCAAAATATCATTCAATTCTTGGAAGATCATTTTCAAAATAAATTTCTGATGCATTTTCAAATCCATAATTGTGAAGGTTACGAATATCCTATAAATAACAATTTCAATGCCACAAATATTTATCCTAATAATTTAATAAATATTTATGATAAAGCTGGAGACTGTATCAGCTTAAGATTTTTTTGCAATATAAATATTATTTATTCTAAAAAAAATCATGTAGAATTTTGTAACCAACTTAAAAAAAAGAACAATAGCCCCCTTTTTTTTATGACTCCGTATCTTGATTCCTATAATGAAGAGTTATCCTATATAATTGAACCAAAATTTGAAATAAAAGCTAAAATTACAAAAGATAATGTCATTTTACAATTTATAAACTATCATGAAAAAGAATCTTTTTTCAACTCTTATATAGAAAAAATAAAATTCTTATTTCACAATCCGCTAACGATAAGCACACATAAAAAATCCAAATCAAGCTTTGCATTTAAAATTCCAAAAAACATTGTCAATATCATTGATAAAGTGAAAAAAAATTTAAATAAAGGAGATTGTTATTTAGTAAATATAACCACGACAGAAACAGTTTCTAGAGAAAATAAATTTATTTCAAGCCAAGATTTTTTTAACTCTTGGATCCACATTTTTTCACGTTTTGGTATTTATTTTAAAGATCAAACAAATGCCTTGGCCTCATTTTCTCCAGAACGATTTATTTGTATGAGTCAAGGTGTTATCGCAACAGAACCCATTAAAGGCACTCTCAAATCGAAAGAGAGCAAACCCAAATTAGTAGATGCTCATAAAATATGGAGTATTGAAAAAGAAATCTATGAACATACCTTGGTGGTCGATCTCATGAGAAACGACCTCTATGAAGTCTGCATGCCCGAAAGCGTGACCGTCTTTCGCCCTTTTTATGCGCGCATATCGGGCTCTCTGATTCAAATGCAAAGTTTTATTTTAGGTAAATTAAAAAAAGAAGAAAATCTGGCGACCTGCCTTGAAAAAATGCTTCCTGCGGGCTCTATCACAGGCACCCCTAAAAAAAGAGTATGTGAGATCATTGCCCATCTTGAGCAAAACACGAGAGGATATTATACAGGAGTTTGCGGTATACTTGAAGTAAATGGAGATTTTGATTCGACAATTCTCATCCGTAGCGTTTATTTGGGTGAAAGAGGACTCTATTTTGGAGTAGGAGCCGGCATCACGACTCTCTCCGAAACACAACTCGAGTTTGAGGAGTTTGAAATAAAATTATCTTCATTTTTACCGGTTTTAGAGGAAATATTATCATGATACTTTTTGTTGATCACTATGACTCTTTTACAAATAATTTAACGAGCTGGTTTTTATCTGAGAATATCAATATTCAAGTTATTTCCTTTGATAAATTAGAGACAATGACCTCTTTTAAAGACATTGATGCGATCATCTTTTCGCCAGGTCCGGGACACCCTTCCGAATATAAAAAATCAATTAATTTCTATCATAAAATTCCTCATGCAATCCCATTTTTGGGAGTTTGTCTGGGTCACCAAATTTTACTCCATGCCGAAGGCGGTGTTATTACTCAAATAGAGGAAAAACCAATTCACGGACGCCAAATTCTTATAAAACAAAATCTTCCCTCGAAATATTTTGAAAACAACGTGCTCAATCAAAAATTTGTGTTTTACAATTCCTTAGGATGCAAAACAAATGATCCCGTTTTTTCCAAAAGTATGTTAGCACTGGCAGATGAAAAGGGCTTTGTCTTAGCGACAGAGCATAAAATGTTTCCAAGAATTGGGGTTCAATTTCATCCAGAAAGCTTTGCAAGCCCTGGTGGAGCTGCTGTTTTAAAATCATTTTTAAGGCTAATTTCATGCTAGGTCGCTTATATGCCATAATATTTATCTCTACTATTATTTTTTCATTATGGTATCAAAAAAAATATCTTGAACTCTCAGCAAATGAATTAAATTCTCAGTTGAATTTTGAAAATAATATTTTACCCACTAGCACCATAAAAAACTTTAATACAAACTCTTATCAAGATGGAAAATTAAAATATTCCTTCTCTGGAGATAAAATCACCTATTACACAGATAACCACTTTGAAGCTGAGGGGCATCTGACATACCAGGCTTATGATGAAAATAAAAAAGCAACAATTACTATAAAGACACAAAAGGCCTTTGGGCAAATTGCAAACGAGGGCGACCCAAGCAATTCCTCACAGTTCCCCTTAGGCGCCCATAGTAAAATTCAAAGTGCGGTGTTACCTGACGATGTTTTATTTGATTTTGAAGGCAATCAAGGCCAAGCTGAACATGTATTTATTGATATGGAGAAAGAAATGATTCATTCTTCAAAAAACTTTATCTCAGAAGGACCGCAAGGTAAAATCAGGGGCAAAGGGTTTTATTATTCGATTAAAAATGAAGAATTTAAAATAAAATCACATGTTGATGGTAATTTCAAAGTAAATCATTTAAATAAAAGTCATAACGAATAAAAAAAGGCTTATAAAATGTTTCTATTTATAAAAAAATCAAACAACTTAAAACAAAGTGCTTTATATTTTATTTTAATTATTTTATCCCGCCCCATATATGCTGACTTTGAAAATACTATACCTGAAAATTATTCTCCTTCTCAATCACAATCAGAAAAAGAAGATCGCAGTTCAAATAATACCATTCGAAATGGTAACGAAACAGAAAAAAAACCAAAACAACAACAGGCACAAAAACACGATAATGGTTTATTAAATTCTGATTTTGCGAAACATAATGCAAATGCACCGGTATATTTTGAAGGTAAAACTGCAGAAGGATCACGTAAAACAGGTATTTTAAATCTTGTCGGCAATGTCGTCATTATTCAAGATGATACAAAACTCACCTCAGACAAAGCGCAAATTATTGGTAAACCTGGCAATTCATTTGGCTCAAGCTCAACCTCTGTTGAAAAAGCAATTGCTACGGGAAATGTTCATATTTTAAAAAAGAATTCAAATAATTCCCCAGAAATTAAAGCCTCAGCAAACACCATCGAATTTTTGGTACCCAAACGTATTATGATTTTAAAAGGCAAAGCGAAAGTATGGAAAGCACAAGAATTTATTAATGCCGAATATATTGAAATCAATTTAGATTCGGGCGACATAAATTTAAAAGAACCCCATGGAACCCTTGATCCTCGCTCCTCCTCCAAAATAAGCAAAGGTAACAGCTTTTCAGATACTCCGAAAGATAAGGTTACGAAATGATAAAAAACCAACTTATTTCTTCAAATCTCATAAGAAAGTTTGGCAATCGCACTGTTGTGGATGACGTGTCTTTTTTTGTAAATAGTGGAGAGGTTGTAGGCTTACTTGGCCCCAATGGTGCGGGCAAGACCACAAGCTTTTATATGACAGTGGGTTTATTAAAACCAAGCTCGGGAAATGTCCTCATTGATGGCAATGACATTACAGAACTCCCCATTCATAAAAGAGCACGCATGGGAATTGGTTATTTACCCCAAAATTCAAGCGTATTTCGTAAACTTTCTGTAGAAGATAATCTACGCGCCATTATGGAAGTTTGGGGAACTCCAAGAAAGCAACGGCCTGCCTTACTCGAAAAACTTATTGAACAATTTGGCATTGGCCATATTCGAAAAAGCCTTGGAATCAGTTTATCCGGCGGCGAAAGAAGACGACTTGAAATTGCCCGCACCTTAGTTATATCACCGCGTTTTTTACTTTTGGACGAGCCTTTTGCCGGAATTGACCCCGTGACTGTGGCAGAAATTCAAGAGCTCATAAAAAAACTTGTCGCTGAAGAAAATTTAGGCGTTTTAATTACCGACCACAATGTGAGAGAAACCTTATCTCTTTGCGGAAGAGCCTATATTCTTGCGGCAGGACAAATTCTTGCCCAAGGTTTACCCGATGATGTGGCTACAAATGAAAAAGTAAGACAAGTTTACTTGGGAGAAAATTTCAGTTTTTGATAAAGAAACGTGCCCTCTCTTTACTCGATCCAACTCCAAAATTGCTTACTAAATAAACAAAATTAAACAGCTTATCGATAAATTAAAAAATATCATAATTATTTTTTATATTTAAATAATATTGCATAAAATTATAAATAAAGTTATATAAAATAGTCTCAAAGGCTTATTGCCTATTTTTCGTTTAAATATTCGTGCATTTTTAGAATTCTTGCTCAAATTAATTTCATAAAGAGTTTACCATGCTAATTTCAAAAATTTGTATAAAAAGACCTATTTTTACTATAATGCTCAATTTTTTAATTATCATTTTTGGATTGTTCTCTTTTAATAAACTTGTCATTCAAGCGAATCCAAATGTCGATTATCCCTTTGCCACAGTTTATATAAAATATAAGGGAGTGAATCCAAAAACAGCAGAAGAAATATTATTAAAACCCATGGAAGAGGAATTTAAAGGCTTACCTAATTTAAAAAAGATGGAAGGGACTGCTTATCAAGATGGGGCTGAAGTATTTATTGAGTTTAATTTAGAAGCAAATATTGACAAATCTATCTCAAATATCCGTGATAAATTAAGTCAAATTAATTTTCCAGAGGGCACAGAAACTCCTATAATTGAAAAAGATAATAGCAATGCGAAAAGTATTCTTACTATCAGCGTCTCTTCTTCTCATTATTCTTTTCAAGATTTATCATATTATGTAAAAGAAAATTTAAAACCTCAATTGCTAAATATTGATGGTGTGGCCGCCGTTCAAATAGTGGGAGATGAAACTCGGGAAATTCAAATTCTATTAAATTCATCTATTATAAATGCAATGAAAATTTCACCAACCGAAATAGAAAGTAGCTTAAATGATATCATTATAAATAAGCCCTCAGGAGTTTTGCTTAACAAAAATAATACCTTTCATTTATCAACTTACAATATTCCAGATTCATTAGATAAAATTGCCAAAATACCCCTTATCATTCATGACAAAACCCTTATTCGATTAGAAGATATTGCATCCATAAAAGACACTCATGCCGAAAAGACAAGTTATAGTGAGTTAAATGGAAACAAAATAATATCACTTGACATTATTAAATATCACCAAGGAAATATTATTAAAATTTCCAATAAAATTAAAGAATATATTGAAAAAATCAAACTAGAAAATAATAATAAAATAAATATTGCAATTAATAACGATGAATCTGAATATATTACTTCCGATTATCATTCAAGCATTATAGAATTATTAACAGGATCTTTCTTTGCAATATTAGTTGTCTTTATTTTTCTGCATGACTGGCGAAATACATTAATCTGTTCCGTTGCTATTCCTACATCTCTCATTGGTACCTTAGGAATGATATACATTTTTAATTTTACAATAAATTATACTACTTTAATGGCACTTACATTGTCTGTTGGCATTTTAATTGATGATGCTATTGTTGTGATTGAAAATATTCACAGACATAAAATACTTGGAAAAAATTCATTTCGAGCTGCGGATGAAGGAACTCAGGAAATTGGCTTAGCAGCAATTGCCGTCACTCTTGCTGTTGTTGCTGTTTTTATTCCAGTTGCTTTTATGGATGGTATTTTAGGAAAATATTTTTTTGAATTTGGCATTACTGTCGCCACGGCCGTTCTTATTTCACTATTTGTAGCTTTTACTCTTGTTCCTATGATGAGCAGTAGAATGCTTATAGAATCTCAATATAATAAAAAAAATAAGAATAAATATAAGAAATTGTTTGATAGTAAATTTGAAAAATTTCAAAATTATTATCAAATAATATTAAGATTTTTTTTGAAATACAAAAAATCCACAGTATTTAGCGCCATAGTAATATTTATAATCAGTATTATTTTTCTCAAATTTGTTCCCATTATTTTTAATGAATCTGAAGACAATAGTTTTGTAAAATTTAAATTTGAGTTGCAGCAAGGAACTCCTCTAAAATCTGCAATTGAACGTGGTAAAGAATTAGATAAACATATTAGAAATTATCCGGGAGTCAAAAATGTCGTAATGAATATTTCGAAAAATAAAATTTATTATTATATTACTCTTGTAAATATAAATAAAAGAAATTTTACAAAGAATGAGTTTTCAGAATTTATTGAAAATGATGCACAAAAATTTATTCGGTCTCCCTTTGAAAAAATAGGTTTTGGAAGCAGTGGTGACGAAACTATACAAATAGATTTAATGTCTAGTAATTATGATTTAATGAATGAATATTCTAATGAAATAATTAAATTTATGAGCACCATACCAGAAGTCACTCAGATAAGAAACTCAACAAAAGATCCAATTTATGGAATACGTATTATCCCCTATAATTTAAAAGCTGCCGATTTAGAGGTGAATATTAATGAAATGGCAAAAACTTTAAAATTATTATACGGAGGCGTTCGGGTTGGTGATTTTTATTCTAATGGTAGATATTATGATATAAAAATGCTGTTACCTTCAGATAACCATTATACATTAACCGATATTTCAGGCGTTCATATTATATCTAAGAATAAGAAACCTGTCTTGCTATCCAGCGTAGCATCACTTGAAAAAGTAGAAATTGAACCAAATATTTATCATCTCAATGGCAATGCAAAAATGACAATATCAGCAGAATATTCGGGAAATGATTTAAATGGAATAACACAACAAATTGATGAATTTATTGATAAAACAAAGCCATTGGGGGTTTCAAATAATTTCAATGGGCAAGCAAAAGACGTACAAGATATGGTACAAACAATATCCTCATCTCTTCTTTTTGCAGCCCTGTTTATTTTCATCGTGCTATGCTCACAGTTTGAGAATTTCATTGCCCCCATTGCTATTATGCTAAGCATTCCCTTAGCTTTTTCAGGCTCGTTTATTGCCTTATTAGTTACGGGACATTCTTTATCCATAAATGGCATGATTGGCATTATCATGCTCATGGGGCTTGTTACAAAAAATGCTATATTGCTTGTGGAATTTGCTCAGCAAAAAGTAGCTGAAGGTATGTATGTTGATGAAGCGCTTTTACAAGCTGCTTTCATTCGCTTCCGGCCCATTCTTATGACCACGCTCACTTTGATTGCAGGTATGATCCCTCTTATTTTTTCTTCAGGTGCAGGCAGCAGCGGTCGAAATGCAATGGGCATTACAGTTATGGGCGGATTGCTCTCATCTACACTACTCACATTATTTATAGTGCCCTGTGCTTATAGTTTGCTTGTGAAGTTAACGCAAAAAAAAATCGCGCATAAAACTGTCAGGCCACTTTGTAGTTGACACCTTTAATCTTCAACAAAATCTTATTAATTCACTTTTTTATTTTAAAAAATAAATATTATACGCCGTCCTAAATGTTCTTGCATCCTCAAAAAAATCATTTATGAAAAACCAATTGATTTCACAATTTTTTGATTTATATTTTTCCAAGCATCAACTCCTGACTGCATAACTTCACCAATGTCTATGTATCTTTTAAAACTTAAATAATTTCTTTTAATGAAACTCCATAAATGCTCTATTGGATTTAATTGGGGTGAATATGGTGGTAAAAAATGTAAAGTTATATTTTTAGGTAACAATATTTTTTTATGGAGTCATTTCATAATATTAATTTGTAGAAATGTAAAATTTAGATATTCACATAGTTTTTAGATATATAAAGTAAAAAAATTATATTTTAGATAAATAAAGGTAAGAATTAATTACTAACAAGATAAATATGAACTTTAGCCACACCCGTCCGACTGATTCCTAATTTTTTTGCGGCGGCAGAACTCAAATCGATAACACGGCCTTTTACATAAGGACCTCGATCATTAATACGCACAACAACATATCTCCCTGTTTTTACATCTTTAACCATGACAGTGGAATTAAAAGGAAGTGTCTTGCTCGCTGCAGTTAAGATATCTGGATCGAATTTTTCACCATTTGCTGTGGATCTTCCTGCCCATTGTCTCCCATAAAAGGAAGCATATCCGCTTTCATAAAAAACATAATTGCTAAACACCTTTTCGCTCTTTGAGCCCCATTCCTTTTTTGTCGTCGTACAACCCACAAAAACAAGGCAAAGTAAGAAAATTGTTCCAAAACTTTTTAATAATCTCATTCAATGTACCTGTATTATATAATAAAAGACTTCGAAAAATAATATTCAAATATAATTAAGAGACTTAAGCTCCATTACTTCCAACCTATCAAATCGAAATTGAGCATGAAAGAAAAATTGCTACCGCGCCAAAAAATTGTTATCGTAACAAATTAATAAATAAATTTAATTTCCTCTTGATATACATAGGATAGTAATTAAGTAAATATATTTTTGTCCAATAGATTGTCATAAAAATAAGCGCCTTTTATAAGATGAGCTGACTAATTTTTGCACCTTTTTTAATCACCAATGAGATATTAGAGCTGTTTTTTATTGTATAAAATACATTTAATAGAGTTTAAAGGATTTTTATCGCATCTTATTGCTTACAAAAGTTGCAAAATATGGGGTTTATGATTGATGAGAACGAAACAAGGTAAATAAGTCCCAATTATCAACTTCAAATGAAAATGGAATAACTTTTTTTATGGATTTTGCAGTTTGTCCAGATGTTAAAACATCATCTATTAATAAAACTCTATGAAATATCTCAGTAGAAATTTTTTTTTGATCTGCTGTGCTAAAAAAAATCTCTAAATTTTCTTTATTTCCAGAATTTTCATTTCTTTTATGCGAAGGAGTCATTGCTTGCCTATGAGATTTTTTTTTCAAGAGAGGAGTTAATATCTGAAAAAATATTTGCCTTTCAGCAAGTTCTTTTTTTAAATCATTTAATATTTTTTCAAAAAAAATAAAGGGATGCCAATTTGAACTCATGATTCTTTCTTTTCTTAAGGGAGAAATCAAAATACAATTATACTGCTCATGGATTATAAGTTGTTTTAAATAATTTTTAGTTCTATTAAAAAACATCTCTTTAAATAATAATTGCGCATTATAATCTTGATAATCTTTGGCAAGTACTAATATTTCTGGAATTCCATACGAATAGGTAATAAGGCTAAAAACTTTTCTAAATTCATTTAGCTCTTCACAACCATAACAAGAATCCTTTCCACATCGAGCACAAGAGATCCACAAAATATTCTGCAATTTTTTTTCACAATTGTGACAGAAAATAAGATCATTTAATTTTGATTCAGAAACACAAAGGTAACAGCGCAAAATTTATTCCAAATACTATAAAATTAAATGTAACAATGCTTATTTTTGGCGAATTTCTTTGGAAAATGTCTGAGCCAAGGCGGAGATATCTCCATGATGATAGGGATGATTGCTTAAAATACAGCGCGCTCTATAAATTTGTTCGAGCAATATACCCAATGCGAGCTCATGAGGGAAAGTCATTTTTGAAAGAGAAATAAGATGAATTCTCCCAAGAGCTTTTATTTCGCGCGGAAGACCATAGGCTCCGCCTAAACAAAAAATAACCATTTTTTCACCTTTTTGTTCGAATTGATCGAGACGTTTTGCAAACTCAAAGCTATTTTGAGCGGCTCCGTTTTCATCAAATGCGATGCAAAGAGGATTTTCCACAGATAATTTTTTGAACTCTTTTGTATAAAAAGCAGCCAAATCTTCCTGCGCTAAAGAAGAGGAAGGATAAATATGAGTCGTTGGCGTGTACTTAGAGATGCGATCTAAAAATTCTTGTACATAATCAAAAAGCAGAGACTGCTGTGGGATTTTCCAAGGAGTTAAAACAACATAGCGCATTGTTGAAAATCACGCCATGGAGTTTTGAGAAAATTCCGATTCTCCAGAAAGAACGGTATTCGTATTTTCAACAACTTCTTGATATAATTCTTGGCACTTTTCTTCAGAAACAGGAATAATATGCGCTTTGCTCCAAAGCTGCTCGAGTTGGTATAATTCACGAGTGGGCTCTTGGAAAACATGAACAAATAAAAATCCATAATCGATAAGAACCCAAGTGCAGGATTCAAGACCATCAACAGAGACGGGCATAATACCCAAGCGGCTTTTAAAGAATTGTCTGATAGCTTCTGCCACAGCATAAACTTGTCTTGGGTTAGAAGCGCTGACAATAGAAAAAAGCTCTGTAAAAGCGCCTACACTTCTTAAGTCCATCGCAGTAGGACGAACTGCTTTTTTATCTAAAGCGACCGCAATGGCAAGCATGGCAAGGTCTTCATGGGAAAGCTCTTTATCGCCCACAGTAATTGTTGTTTTCATTGTATTTGCGTTCACTGATTTATTTCTCCATTTTTATTTAAACTTAAAAGTTCGATTACTTTATCAAGTAACTCTGTGATACCTACGCGGAATGCAGAACTGATTTCAAGAAATGGAGTTCTTTTAAGTTTGAGATAATTTCGAAATCCATTTAGAGCTTCCAAATTTGTCAGACCCTCAATTTCTTCGCCTGCAAGGGAGTCCACCTTTGAAACAACTGTGATCCGAGGGCGCAGTAGGAGAGTTTTATCGTATAAAGACAATTCTTCCAGAATGCCGTCATAATCAGAAATCATAGACTCTGCTGTGTCTTGACTACCATCAATTAGATGAATAAGGACAGAGGTTCTTTCAATGTGGCGTAAAAAATCGTGTCCCAAACCTTTTCCTTGACTCGCTCCAGGAATAAGACCAGGCACATCTGCCACAACAAAGGGCGTAGATTCTTTATGACTCACAACACCCAATGTCGGAACGAGAGTGGTAAAGGGATAATCTGCCACCTTGGGACGCGCTGCGGAAATCACTGTAATAAGTGTGCTCTTCCCTGCATTTGGACTGCCAATAATGCCCACATCTGCTATCATTTTGAGTTCCAAACGGATAGCACGATTTTCTCCAATTCCAGGTGGAATTGTTTTTGTAGGAGCTTGGTTGCGCGAGTTTACAAAAAGAGTATTGCCTATTCCGCCTTTTCCCCCTTTGGCAACAAGAAGTCGATGTCCTTCATACAATACTTCACCAATAATTTCACCAGATTCACAATCAAAAGCGACCGTGCCACAGGGAACTTTAAGAGTGAGGTTATCACCAGAACGTCCTTGTTTATTATTTGTGCCGCCTTTTCCGCCGGTTTCTGCTTCATAAAAGCGCTGGTATCTGAAATCGAGTAATGTGGAAAGGCCATTGGTTGCCTCCAAGTAAATGTCGCCCCCACTACCGCCATTGCCCCCATCGGGACCTCCGGCGGGTACATATTTTTCACGACGGAAGTGAGACATTCCGAGCCCACCGTCTCCTGCTTTTACTTTGATTTCAGCCGTATCAATAAACTTCATAATTTAGCCACCATGGGAATAAGAATAAGCATTCATAAATTGTGAATGTAGAAAGGCCTCTGCACAGCACCCCTCATTTATATAAAAAAGCTAAGAATAATAATAACTTGTTTACATCAAGGAAGGAGATAAAACAAAAACCAAGATGCGCATAGAAACTATAAACGCACCTTGGCCTTTATCAAAAAGGATTAGAAAATAATTTTAAGAAACGTAAATAATTACGCTTTTGCGTCTACTGGATAAACGCTCACACATTGACGCTCACGGTTAATGTGCTCAAATTTAACTTCACCATCAATTTTTGCAAATAAAGTGTAGTCTTTTCCCATACCTACATTGGAACCAGGGTGAATTTTTGTTCCCACTTGGCGAACAATAATGTTACCTGCTCTTACAGATTCTCCACCATAAGCTTTAACGCCACGGTATTTTGGATTGCTATCGCGTCCGTTTTTGGTTGAACCACCGGCTTTTTTACTTGCCATTGTACAAATCCCTTAATTTAGCTCCCACTGTGTAGGAGATTTTTGTTAGAAGAAAAATATCTAATTATATCTTTAGTTTATCAACAAAAGAACAATTAACCTTCAATGCTTGTGATTGCCAAAGTCGTAAAATCTTGGCGGTGGCCGTGCATTTTCTTTGATTTGTTTTTACGAAGGTACTTGAAAACAAGGATTTTATCTTCACGACCATGCGCAACAACCTTAGCTGTTACTTTAGCGCCGTTCACTTGTGGTTCGCCAATTTTAAGCTCTCCACCTTTATTCATCATTAAAACTTCTGAAAAAGACATTGTGGTGTCTACATCAGCATCGATAAAGTTAGCTTTGATTTTTTGCCCTTCAGATACCTTGTATTGACGGCCAAAAATCTTTACTACCGCATAGTTTTTACTACTCACAACAATTTTCCTTATACGCTTTTAGTGCCACAATGATTGTGCCACTTAGTTTTTAGGTAAGCGCTACCACGCCATAAACACGGCTCAACACGAGTCGGAAGCTAGCACATAGTGCAAATTCTGAATAAGGTCAAGAAGTTTATTTTTTCGGGCAAAGAAGCTTGCAATTTTTTAAACAGTCAGGTACGGAAGTGATTCCAGTGGAGAGGTGTCCGAGTGGCTGAAGGAGCACGATTGGAAATCGTGTTTACGCTAAAACCGTAACGAGGGTTCGAATCCCTCTCTCTCCGCCATCTGTCTTTCTTTGTTGTTTCCCAAAGCAACCATGAGAGGTGGTTGTATGCCCTTAGTATCCTTTTAATGAATCCGCCAGAGTCGGAAGGCAGCAACGGTGTTTATAAGGATAGGTAAGATCAGCTTGCAACCACCCCTCATGGTTGTTTTTTTTTTGCCGGGTAGACTTTTTATTAGTCATATCATTAAAAAAAACTACTTTTTAATTTTTGGAATCGAACAAATTGATTATCCTTTTTCATATGCTCATGGTTAGGCTTATTAGAGTGACATTCATAGCATAGAGTTTGAAGATTTTTCGTTCTATTATCGCTTCTATCACCATTGACATGATGAACATGTAAAAAATTTAAGCTTTCTTTTGCCCCTAAATAAATTCCGCATTCTTCACATTTAAAATTATTTGCCTCTTTTGTTTTTCTGCTTATTTCGTTCCAGTACGATGAGTAATAATTTAAAGCAGCTGTATCAGAAGTAAACTCTGGAGTATTTTTTACCAAATTTCTAGGATATTTCTCAAAAAACTTTTTAAGAGTAAACTCTTTTTCATTCCAATTAATATTTTTGAGACAGTAAGTACAAACATTTAATTTAACAATTATAGCTTTAGGAATATTATTTTCAATTTCATTAATATGAAAATTATTATCATCTTTTGTGTGTATAACAAACCTATTTGACTTATTCTGATAACGAAATTTCTTTATAATATCACATTCAGAAATATGATACTTAGGATAAGAATAATTATCTTTTTTTATAAATTCTCTTATATATAAAACAACCCTTTTATTTTTACCAAAAAGCAAAGTATTATCATCATTCTTAAAAATATTATCAAAATTTTTAAGAATAATTAAATTATCTATAGAGTCTTTATTTAGAAAATTTAAGTTCAAAGAAAATTTATTTTCTAAATCAGATTTAAATTTCTCGCCAATAACTGCTTTCATATTATGACAATTTTTAACCAATGGTTCAAATTCTAAAAAATTAATTAATTTCATTTAATTTTTTCCAAACAATTTAAATTCTGATTTTTTGAAAAACTTTCAAGTTTACAAGCAATTTTAGGATCAGGAAGTAATAATGTTTTAAACTCAACCCTCTGAGAAGCTGAGTAGTCAATATTATTTGTATTAATTTTTTTTAATGGACGCGAAGAAGAAAGACCATTTGCAGTTAATTTTTCTTTGAGCCAAGAAAAATTTTTTTTATCTTTAATTATAGGACTATCAATGTTAAGTATATATTCCAAAGTTGCTCTTGCTCGAGCTTGTGAAAGTGCCATATTCTTTATATAAGCATCTAATTCACTTTTTGCATCTGTCCAATAAGGAGAAGTGTGCCCTTCAATTCGAATTTCAATTATATATTTTTTAAATTGTTCTTTTAATAAAATAGAAAGATATTTTGGAAAAAAATTATTTAAATAATGCTTAAATGACTCATTTAATTCATAGCTACCCGTCAAAAAAGTATTTCCTGTAAATCTAAAATCTGTATTTCCTAAATATATTCCACCATATTTAGAAGATTCATTAGCAAAATTCTTATTAAAATCGTTCGCTAAATCTGTTCTAGCACCTTGAAAATCTTGGGCAAGTTGTATTGCAACTTTCGCTCTAGACTGAAGTTCAATTATACATATTAAAGAAATTAATAAAAATACGCACATTAAACCAGTCATCATATCACTCAGCGGAATCCAATGAGATTGTTTTGATCCCGAATTTTGTTCATAAAACATTTTCAATTTACCCTATTCATAATTTCAGGCTTAAACTCTTGAATTGCATTTAAAAAATTCTTGAATTTATCGGTAATATCTGAATAATCGGTAGTAAATTTTTCCGATAATGCACCTAATACCCTTCCAAGCGATTCTAGTGATTTATTTAATTCAGCTTCTAAAGCTGCATCAAGAATTTTAACCTTATCAGACATATCTTCTGAAACAATTTTAATAAGAGATGATATTTCTTGATTATTTGCCTTTATCGATTCAATTAAAATATCTTTCATTTCGGTTTGATTTTTTTGTAAATTTAAAACTAAATTCTTTTCATGGGACTCTATATTAGCAAATAATTGCTTGACATTTAAATCAAGGTCAAATATTAAATCGTTGGTATTTTTAGTAAATCCAGGAATTACATTTTTCATAGATGTAAGAATTTCATAGAAATTTTTTTGAGATTCTGAAGTACCATCAAAATTTGCTTTTAATTGAACAATCATTGCTTGAAATTCATTTGAAATTTGGCTTAATATTTTTGTATTACTTACAATATCTGTAAGACTTTTTGCAGCATTTGATAAATCTTCAACTGCTTGTTGCTGAGATAACCTCATTATTGCAAGCTCATCTTTATATTGATTTTGCCAAACAACCAAATCTTTAACTGCATAATTGAGTTCTTTAAAATTCTCACCAAATTGCCCTGTGATTTTTGAATTAAAATCTTTCACTACTTCATTCAATGCTTTCACTATTGCATTTATATTATTCTCAACTAAATGATTGGAAAAAATTTTAAAATTTTCAATTAATTGATCTATTTTAATTTCAATCATCTTTTTTAAATCTGCAGATTGTTCATTTTTTTCTTTGCGAAAACTTTTAAATTCTTCAATTAATGAATAATTACTTGAATACAATATATTTTTATTTAGTAACTGAATTTCTTCAATTAGAATTTCTAACTTATTTTTTTCAGAGTTTAATTTCTTTCTATCGCTAATTTTTTTATGCTGAAATTTAATTAATAAAGAGAAAATAATTCCTATTGCCGATGATATAAAGGACAGAGTCACGCTTGAAATAATAGCCGGAATTTTAGAAAAAATATCTGCATTTTCATTTTCTAAAAGCGACATCTTTGCAATAGGAAAAAAACCGATAATTAAACCAATAAAACACCCTGCAATTCCAATTGTAGTTAATACCTCTGGAGCATGTGATTCTGTAAAATTATCAAAGTTATTTCTAAATTCAAAAAATTTAACTATAATTAATTCAACTGCAATAAGAGTTAATACAAAATGAATATTAATATATATGTCAATATTTAGCTTTAACGCTATCAAAAAAACAATAATAGGAATGAAAAATATTATATATTTATAAAACTTAATCACTGAATTCTTTTTCACTATAAAACAATCCTTTGTACCTAGCAATTTAAAAAAATCAATAGCCTCTATCGATCTATCTAATATATAAAAATTTTTGTTTTATTAGACTTCAATTTTAAATTACTATAAAAATCTGATTGCTCAAACAAATCTAATATTTATTTCAGTTGTTTTATTTTTTTATAATTATTATTTATATAAAATTAATTTTAAAATGATAATATTTTATGTTAATTAATTATAAATAGATTACCATTAAGTGATTTTGTTTTTTCTAGAATTTGAATTGTTACCTTTCATTCAAAGCTCAATAGTTCCTTGCCTGAGGATAGATTGGAAAACTTTGACCCATACTCCTCCTTATTGACTGTTTTAATTACACCGAATCCATTTTAAGCAAAAAGTATTATTGCCCCTCTCTCTTTCTTGATTTTTAGATTTCAAGCACACATACTGATGAACAATTGGGGCTTATCCCTTTCTTGTAAATGAAGGAATGGCTTTATGGCTCTGCCACATATCCCCATTTATGCCCTGTTTTTAAATTTTCACTTGGTACCCAAAGTATGCCTACAGACATCAATTTGAAACGGAATCAACTTACAGATAATAATGAGCAAAATTATATTGTTCTTGCAAGACGAACACGCCCCCAAAGCTTTTCAAGCCTTGTAGGACAAGAGGTTGTGTCAAATTCTATTGAAAAAATGCTGTCGCATAATAAAATACCTCATGCTTTTTTATTTACAGGAACGAGAGGAACAGGAAAAACATCAAGCGCTCGTATTCTGGCAAAATCACTTTGCTGTGCACAAGGCCCTACAATTACACCTTGCCAAACATGCGTTCACTGTACTCAAATTACAGCTTGCGCTCATGATGACATTCTTGAAATTGATGGAGCGTCACACACAGGCGTCGACAATATCCGTGAACTACGCGAAGCCACACGATTCTTTCCCAACTCGGCACGCTATAAAATTTTTATTATTGATGAAGTTCATATGCTCAGCGCAGGAGCTTTCAATGCTCTGTTAAAAACTTTAGAAGAACCCCCTCCGCAGGTTGTGTTTATTTTAGCAACTACGGAATTACATAAAGTTCCTATAACAGTACGTTCTCGTTGCATGATATTTTCATTCAAAAAAATTGAAACACATGTCATTGAACAACATTTAAAGAATATCTTGAATAATGAAAAAATAGGTTTTGAGGATGATGCCATCACCTTAATTGCCCGCGAAGCAAAAGGCTCCATACGCGACTCTTTAAGCCTCATGGAACAAATTATTGCTATTTGCAACCATTCTTATATCTCCGTAGAGCAAACTAAAAAAGGGCTGTGTGTTCAAGGCGAAGAAATAGCAGAAAAAATATTCTCAGCCATTTGCCAAAAAAATACAGGTGAAGCCCTCGAATTAACCAAACAAGCTGATTTAGCAAGCTTAGATATTGCTACGCTACTTGACAATATTTCACAGCTTTTTAGAAACACAATGATCATAAAAAGCTTAAATCATAAAGAAAGAGCTCTCAAACTGACGCAACTCTTACCTAAAGAGTACGACTTTTTAGAACAATCTAGCCAAAATTTAAGTCTTGCAGCTATCAGCGAAATATTTAGACTTCTTGCCAATGCCGTTCGAGACATCGCTAGAACAAATGCGGGATTAGCATGGGCTGAAATCATCATTATCGATTGCATTTCAAGAGCAGACTGGCTTTCGGCATCGGAAATTATTTCCCTCATTTCAAATAATCCTATATCTGCTCCGCAGATAAATCGAAATATAAGCACTCCCTTGCCCCCCAAAAAACCTGAAATAGCAACAACACAAGCTATACAAGAAAAACAGGTAATAACGACAGCTTCAGATATTCAAGCCAGCAAAAATATAAATACAAATGCACATCAAATTGACTTGAGCTTCTTTAAAAAGTTTGTCGCACTCACGGAACAAAAAAGTAAAACTCTGGCCGCACGACTCGGCTATGCCAAAGTAGAGCATTTTGACAAAAATAGAATTCAATTTTCTGACTCACCAGAAAACCAGAGTTATTTATCATTTAATGAAAAAGACATTGAATTATATTGGGAAAGCATTTATGAAATTCAATTTCAAAATGCAGATTTTATAGGTAAATATACACCCAAACCCTCCTTAAAAGGCATAAATCATAATGAAAAAGTGGATAAATCAGCAAATCCACAAAATATTTTACAAAAGAAATCTCCTACTTCAGGCAAGATTTCCCATGCACAAAAAAATATTATGCAGAGCTTCCAAAAGTATAATACAGCGCAAAGCTATCCTGATAAAGGCGAAGTTTCGCAAAGCTCTTTAGGAAAATCCGTATCTCTATCTGAAATTCATACCCAAGAAAAAAATTTAGACTTTCTCCAAAAAGAGAAGGCCTTGCTTGAAAAAGATCATATCCAACGCTTAAAAAAGCTTGCTACTGAAATTCAAATTGTTTCAATAGATTAGAAATAGCTAATGCCAAAGGAGATTTTTAAAAGTCAGCATAAATATGAGTCTAGATCTTGCACTGAGAAAGAAGATTTGATTACATTTTTTTGCGGTATGTAACTGTAGGTTATATCTCGGTTGCTTTTTTAAATAAAGTATATATAAGTGACACAAATTTTGATCTATTCCTGGAGGTTCTGATGGTTCTTTTCGCAGATAACAACAATGAGAATATCTTAAAACAACACATTTTGCCAATAGAATTGGCTAAACCAGCCGATGACGAAGACGATGATGACTTTGAAGATGATGATTACGATGACGAAGATGACGACGATGATTTGGACGACGACGATGATGACTTTGAAGATGATGATTTGGACGACGATGATGATGATGATTATGATGACTATGAAGATGAAGACGATTACGATGACGATTTCGATGATGATGAAGAATATGACGAAGACGACGATGATGAATATGACGAGGACGACGATTACGAGGACGACGATTTCGACGAAGAAGAGGATGATGAATAAAATAAACTCATTATAGAACTTCTAAGCGAAGGATCTCTTAAAAGGTCATATTTATTTTTAATTACCTGAAAATAAATATGACTTTTTATTTTTATTATGGATCCTCATTTTAAAAAATGATGATAGAGTGTCCGAGAACGCAATTTGCAAGAAAGGGATTAAAATGATGAAATTTTATTTTTCAACCGCAACTTGTTCAACCGCTTGCCACATAGCTTTAGAAGAACTGGGATTAGAATACACTCCTATAGAAGTCAGTTGGAAAAGAGATCAGAATGTCGCGGAACTTAATAAAGTTAACCCTTTAGGAGCAGTTCCCGTTTTAATAACAAAACAAGGAAAAACCTTAACCCAAAATGCTGCTATTCTTGAATATTTAGCAGATCAAAATCCAACAGCAAAGCTCCTAGCAGAAAAGGATTCCTTTGAGCGTAATCAAACTATGAGCTGGGTTGCTTTTGTTGCTTCTGATTTACAAAAAGCTTTTAGCCCCTTTTTTCAATCTAAGGAAATGGCAGATACAGAATCAGCTCAAAATCAAATTAAAGAATTTGCAGCAAAGAAAATACACTCATTACTTGATTATATTGAGCAAAATCTTGTAGGAAAAGATTATATTATAGGCAATCATTTTACCATTGCCGACGCTTATCTTTTTACTATTTTAGGATGGACAAAGTGGGTAAAAATAAGCATTGTCGGGCATAAAAATATAACAAGTTATATGAAAAGAGTTTTTGAACGCCCTGCAGTACAAAATGTTTTAAAAAAAGAAAATTTAACGGATTATCTTCCTTAATAAAACTACTGCTCACATATTTTCATAATTTCTTTTTCAATATCATGAGAGAGTTCTTTCATTATTTTTCTACTAAAATCAAATTTTATTCCCGTAGCTTCAAACAACCCTTGTAATGATTTTTGCGCACCTAAGCTTAAACCAGAAATATAATTTTGCACTGCTATGGAATAATTTTCTTTGCTTTTTTTCCAAAGTTGTAGAGCTCCAGACTGAGCAATACCGTAATCAATATAATAAAATGGTGATGTAAAAATGTGAGGACGACTCATCCAGCCGAGTTCTTCGAAGTCTTCATAACCATCCCAATTCACATGAGGACGATACTTTTTAGATACTTCACTCCATATTTTATTCCGCTGTTCTGCCGATGGAATTTCTTTTAAAGAATATACTCTATGCTGCCATTCATCCATCATGGCCATAAAAGGCCAAAAATTGAGCATTTGAAAGAGTTGGTAAGACAGAGCTTTCTGTGAGTCTTTTTTATTTACCCACAAGTCAGAATAAAAAGGACTAGCTAAAAGCTCCAGCCCCATACTGGCCACTTCACAATATTCAAAACCTGGATGCCTTAATAAAACATTACCGATATTTGACACCGCATATCCATGAATAGCATGGCCAAACTCGTGAATAAAGGTCATAGCATCACGAAAAGATCCCCCGAAATTCGCAAAAACATAAGGATAACCGCTTTCTTGAAAAGTCACGCAAAAAGCGCCTGGGGCTTTTCCCTGTCTAGGAAACACATCAATTAAATTATTTTTTTGCATTTCATGAAAGAGTTTACCAAAGGCAGGATGAATTTTTGAAGTGATATTTTGCATTGCTGCCATTAAACTATTTAAATTTCCATTTGCAGGAGATTTTTCAGGCATAAGTTGAGGCCAAATAGAAATATCCCAGGGAGAAATACAATCGGATTTTAAGGATTCTTTTTGCAAAACAGATAAGCTTTTTACAAGGGGAATAACTTCATGTAAAATAGAATTTCTAAATTCAGCACATTCATTTTTTCCATAATCAATGCGCCCTAATTCAGCAAAAGCAACATCAATGTAATCATGCGCTTTTACACATTCCGCTTGCTTTTTTCTATTTATTAATAAAGATTCAAATATTTCTTGGTATTTTTCCTCATTTGTTTTCACAAAATTCCAATAAGATAAAAATGCCGACTTTCTTATGTAAAGATCATTATCATTTAATTTTCCAATCACTGCCGAAACAAGAGTGCTTCTTCCCTCAAATAGGGTTTTCGCACCATGAGCAAACTTCTTATATTCACGAATCAGTTGATTTTCTTCGATTTGCAACGATGAAATTTCATTATTTGTATAACTTCTTCTTACGGATAAGTCTTTTATAACACGATCATTATCATAAACATGCATAGCATTGCGCCAGGGAGAATTAGAATAAATATCCATTAATTCACTGCGCACAGAGAGAAGTTGCGATAAAATATGCTCTTCAAAAACATTCAACTCTTTTTCTGCTTCTTTATCATGAAAGTCAAAACTCAATTTAAGCTCTAATTTTGTATGAGCCTCAGAAATAGCACAGGAGGCTTCATGAAATAATCCATACCAATAAGCTGCACTTTTAAAATCCGTTGGAATTTCACTTGATAAAGATGCGATGAGTTGCTTGACATCATTTTTATCAAGAGGATTAAATTCTTCACTTAAATAAAGTCTTTTTTTTCTAAGGGGGAGATTGTAGTGATTAGACATTTTCACCTTTCCATCTGAAGAAGCAAGCCGCATCGCACACAAAAAAATTAAAATTTATAGTTCGAGCAATTAAACAAATGATAAACCTTTCCGATAATTAGCTTGTAAGAAAGGAGCTTAAATGCAATCGCGTTTATCAACATACACAAAAAAGATAAGACGAGAAAGACTTGTTATTTTCGCTCTTTTTTGTCTTTTAATAAATGGATGCAACACTCCCCCCGTAGTCAGAGGTCCCCCTCCCACTCCTGTGAACTTGCCATTTTTGCGCCTAGAACAAGCGGGAGAGTGTTACTTTATTGACGACTTTTTGCCTACTCCTGATTCCTTAGTCAGCGGAAAGACATCAAACTTATTTCTCCGTTACTACACCTATTGGAATGCAAGGTACAAATATTGGTCAGATGTGGGAATTATGTTGGCATTTTATAGTAAAGATATGCGTTGCTGGGGCTTATTTGAAGAATATGCCTTACCAAGAATTGAGAACTAAATGAAAGGAAATCGACTGAGAGGTTGTTGAGGGTGAGCTTCATTTTAATTTATGGATGTTACTCTTGGAAATTAATATGGCAAAATTATTTATTGCTGAATCCTCCAAAAAATCGATAGAAAATTTAAGCCATTTTTTGTCTACAGATGGCCATGAAGCCTATTTTTTTGATAATTCAAAACCTCTAATAGAAGTGCTTGCAGAGTCGAAATTTGATTTGGTTGTTGTTGACCATAGCTTCAAAGAAATGAGTAGCATTGATATTATTAATTCATTTTTAAAAAATCCTGCACATTCAAATACAAACATTATTATAACAACATCATCACCTAATAAAGAAGATTTAAATAAATTTAGTTCTCTTGGTATTAATCATATTTTTGTGAAACCTTATCGCTACAAATTATTATCTGAAAAAATTCAATATGCTATCAATCCCAATAAAGGAGATCATGGAGCCTTTGAACCCGATATTTTGAAAATATTTTTAGAATCCACCATCCATGTTTTTGAATCCATAGGAAGCATAAGCGTCAATGCAGGAAAGCCTTTCCTGAAGTCAGGAAACGACAGCCTAAGCGAAATCAGTGCTGTAATTGGTCTCTCGAGTTCTCAAATCAAAGGCTCCATGTCCATTAACGTAACAAAAAAAATCCTCATATCTTGCTTATATAAAATGCTAGGACCCAATGCGAAAACAGATGACACAGCCATTGCAGATATGTGCGGTGAACTTTGCAACCAAATTATGGGTAGAGCAAAGCAACAGTTTTTAAAGAAAAAAAGCATGACGTTCGAAATTACCGTACCCTCTGTTTTAACCGACCCGTTTCACATTTTAGACTATAAAAGCTCGTCACCTGTTTTGGTAATCCCTTTTTTGTTTGAAAAAGTGGCAGGAATATTTGTTGAATTTTGCCTTGAAATCAATGACAGTTATGAGCCTGTCGCACCTGAAAAACTTCAAGTTGTGGTGGAAGAAGGCCAACTTATCCTATTTTAACGTCGAAATGCAGATGGAACACAATGGAATCAATGTTTAAAAACCGAATTATTAAAAATTATAATTTCCTTAAAAAATGGGCAAAAAGAGAAAATATCACCGCCTACCGTGTTTATGATAAGGATATTCCTCAATATCCTTTTGCTGTAGATTTATACTCTAAATCCGTGGTTTTATATCAATATGAACGCTCACAAAATCAAAAAGACATGCCTGAAGAATTTGAAATGGCAGATAAGCTTCAATTAGACGAAGTGATTCTTACCTTAAAAAATGTTTTCTGCGTTGAAGAAAATAATATCTATTTAAAAGTGAGAAAAAAGCAAAAAGGAATTTCACAATACGAAAGACAAACAGAGCAAGGTATTACAGAAATTATTCATGAAGGAGATATGAAATTTATTGTAAACTTATCTGATTATCTTGATTGTGGAATATTTTTAGATCATAGAAAAACCAGACAAATTGTAAAAAAGAACGCACATAATACGCATTTCTTAAATTTATTTGCTTATACCGGTTCCGTGAGTATTGCCGCTGCTATGGGAAATGCAAAAAGCATTACAACAGTGGATATGAGCAATACTTACTTAAATTGGGCTAAAGAAAATTTTAAATTAAATAACATTCCAGTTGATGATCACGATTTTCTCCGCGAAAATATTATGGAATGGCTGCCTAAAGCAAGCATAAAAGCGAAAAAATATGACTTTATATTTGTAGACCCCCCTTCTTTTTCTAACTCTAAAAAAATGCAAGATAGCTTTGATGTGCAAAAAGATTATGTAGAAATTCTAAAACACTGCGAAAGAATGTTAACCCCAAACGGAAAAATTATTTTTTCCTGTAACCTGCGTAGCTTTAAATTTGATAATGAACTCTTTTCAAATAATTTTAAAATTGAAAATATTACTAAGAAAACCTTGCCTCAAGATTTTAGAAACGAAAAAATACACTACGCTTGGTTTTTAACGAAAATGAATTAAATATTGTATTCTTTTATATATTGAGAATTTTCATCATATTTTTCGATATAAAATATTTAATATATTCAAAAAACATTATTTATCGGAAAATTGAAATTTTATTTAAAGCAATTTGGATCATTAGAAATATCACTTTTAGTGATAAATAATTTATTTGGATAAATCATATCAAAATTTAAATTACTTTTTATAGGAATAAAGGAAGTTGGCAAAATAGATTTAATTGTAATTCTACCATTTAATATTCTATTTTCATGAGAAGCAATTGGAAACCAACTAGATGAACCATTTACATAATAAACATATGGAGTAGCTAAAGTCGTAAATTTTTTCCTGCAAGCAGTAACAAGTTTATTTATTTCTTGCTCACCTCCCAGAGCAATAAAATAGCTATAACTATCAGATTGATAATCTGTCATATTAAACTTACAGCTTCTTTGGCTAGTATTCCAAAATCCATTTAAAGTTTCAAAACGATCATTAGTTTTTAGCCAATTCCAATTTCCATTACTATCAGCGCAATACACTCTTAAATTAACAATTGGTCTATCTAAATTATGCGCTGCAATTGATGAATTAAATGCAGCAGTTGCAATTATTAAATTAACTTTCAAAGTCAACTTCACTTTTATATTTCCTTTATTTGTAATTAGTAAACAATCAAAAAAATTTTAATTAAATATATTTTCGTTTACAAAAAGTAATTATAATTTTTTACAATAATTTCTTGAATATATTTCTTCATTTAAAAAATGAATTAGTTTTTCAATATTTTCATTATCAATACTACTATTAACAAAAATTACCATAGATAAATTATAATCAGGATTATATGTAAACATACTTCGAAATCCTAAAGTCATTCCAGTGTGCTTAAAAGAAAGTTCTTCATTTTTTAAATCTTTCTTAATTCCAAAACCCATTGAATAGAATTCAGAAAAATCGTGATCTCTTTCAATTTCTACAGCCATATCAATTAAAAACTTCTTTAAATAAATACTTTTTGAATTAAATACATTTTGAATAAAATAATTAAAATCTTCTGTAGTTGATAACATCCCTCCAGCTGAGTTTGCATAAGACAAACTGTAATTTGAAATATTTGTTTTTAAAGGTAGAATTAATGAATTAAAATCATAATAATATCCATTTACAAGATTAATATTCAAATTTTGATCAGGAAAATGAGAAGGAAAAAAGGTAGAATGAATATTGTAATTTTTTATAATTCTATTATACACTTCATTTTCTAATGAATTTTTAGTAATATTCTCAATTATTACTCCAAGAATCAAGTAATTCGAATTTGAATATTCAAAATTACTTTCCGAAATATAATTATTACCATCAATAAAACTAAACAATTCACTTTTTGAGAAGTGTTTATCAGGATTATTAATTAAAGTATCTAAAAATTTTGAATTTTTTAAATAATCTGGAATCCCACTTGTCATATTTAGCAATTGTAAAAGTGTAACATTTCTCCAAGGATAAAGAGATGGAAAATCATTAATATTAATCCACTTTTCAATTCCATCTTCTAACGAAATATTTTTATCTTTGTATAATGGATCATTCATAATTTGAAGCAATAAAATAGATATAATTGACTTAGTTAAACTACCAATTTGAAAAATGCTTCTTAAATTAATTTTTTCATCACTAGAAAAACTATTACTATTAATTTTATAACCATTTTGAAAGGTAATAGGTAAACTATTGTTAAAACCATTGCATTGCATAGTAAATGATACTGCTGAAAAATATTCAATATCTTTAAATTGAAAATAATAGTCATCAAAAATTTTTTTCAAATTGTTTATATTTTCATTTTGATTAACTTCATGAAATTTTTTGTGATTACATGAGAAAACAAAAAATGATAATATTAATATTATTCTAATAAAATTGTATTTTTTCATATTAAATTATTCTTATTACCCAGATATTAATTCATAAAAATTCATTTTTTGTTGCCCAATTTGTGAATTTATACTCTAACTCTTCAAATGATTCAATCTCAAAAAAGTATTTTTGGAAATCATTTATATCAACAATAGTATTTTTTGCCATATAGTCGATATCTAAATGAAATACTTCAATATTATTTGAATAAAAGTTCATAAATTCAGACTTAGAAGAAATTAATCCGGCTCCATATATTTTTTTAGATGAGTTTTCTATTTTATTTTTCATAATACCAAATTCAGCCGTATACCAATAAATTCTATTAAACCATTCAATTTCTTCATCATTTTTTGCTTTAGTCCCAGCTAATCCAAATAAATGAAAAAAATTTGCAAATTTATGATCCGAAATTAAAGGTAAATGTCCAAACTGATCATGAAAAATATCTGGTGATCTAATATAATTTAATTCTGAAATATCTCTTATAAAATCAGTACATGGAAATAATTTATTTGCAAGAAGCTCAAAAAAGTATCTTGGATATACTAATCCTTCTACGCGCATAATTTCCCAATTAGTAATTGATTTAAGTTTTTTACTAACTGACGAAAGTTTTGGAATTTTTTTTCTATCAATATTCAATAAATTAATTCCATTTATAAATTCATCACATACATCATTTTTAATACAATTAAATTGATTATAGAAAAGCTTTTTCCATGTATAATTATTAATTTCAGAATATTTTGGAGATATAATTTCATCGCCTATAGCCCCTTCTTTTGAGGGGCTAAATGAAATTGGATTAAACATAACTTTATGTTCAATATCAACAATAAAATTTTTTTCTGGAATGGACAATCCAATACTATTTAATTTATTCATTATTTAATACCTTTATTTTTTAATTACTAATACGATTAATAAGAATTTCATTTAATTCATTTATAAATCTATTATTTTGCAATATGCTTATAATATTTTCAATATATGGAGTTATACAAATGTCATTATTAAAAAAAGGACAAGTTTTTCTTACTTCATTATATAAAATCTTCGATAAATCTGAAATTAAATGTTGACCTTCTCTTATATCAATTGCTTGACATGCACATATTAATTCTAAACCTACAATATAATATGTGTTGTTTAAAATTTCTCTTGCTCTTCTAGATGCAATTAAGCCCATTGAAACAATATCTTGAAAATCACCTGTAGAAGTTAAGGTTTGAATTGATAAAGGAACGCAAAGAGAACGATTTTCAGCAGTAATTGAGGTACTCATGAATTGACTACCCATTAATCCCAAACGCAGCCCTTGGTTTTCTTTACATAAAAAAGGAGGGAGTCCATTACTATTATTTTTATCCATAAAACGATCAATTCGTCTATCAGAGAGATTTGAAATAGTAGTTAAATTTATTGATAAATAATCCATTACCATTGAAATATATTGTCCATGAAAATGTCCATTATGAAAAACATCATTTTCATCAGATAAAATTAAAGGATTATCACTACTGGAATTTAATTCATTTTCTAAAGTATTTTTTATAAATTCCATTGAATCTATTACTGGTCCAAGTATTTGTGGAGTACACCTTAATGAATAGGCATCTTCAATTTGATGGTTTAAGCATTTTACATTATTTGTGCATTGAGCCTGAATTTTTTTCTCTTCACTTTGTTCATCAATAATTAAACTACTTGTACTTAATATTCTAAAAATATTTTGAGCATTTTTAAATTGACCAGTATGTAATTTTCTCTTATGAACCTTAGGATCAAAAGGCTTTAATTTTGTTCTTAATCCTTCAAATGACAATGCTGAAACAAAGTCATATATTTTTAACAATTGACTAGCTTTAAACCAATTATGGAGCCCCGTACCCACCATTGCTGAAGTTCCATTTATTAACGCAAGTCCCTCTTTATAGCTCAATTTCATGGGTACTATATCTGCACTTTGTAATGCTTCCTGAGCGTCAATTATTTCTCCTCGATAACGAACTTTCCATTTTCCAATTCCAGCTAAAGCAATAAACGACAATGGCCCTAAATCACCACTTGCACCTAATGAACCCTTTTCAGGAATACAAGGAAAAATATTTTTATTAAACATTTCAACATAAGTAAGAAAATTACTTAATTTAATTGCTGAAGCTCCTTTAGATAGTGAAATTATCCTTGCTAGCATAATGGCTCTGGTTTCAACTTCATTAAAATATTGACCCACATTTGAAGCGACTGAATGAATTAAATTATTTTGCAATTCCTCAGCAAATTCAGTTGGAACTAAATAATTTACAAATCCTCCCATACTCGTATTCACGCCATAAATTATCCGATTTTCATTGACGAACTTATCCAATGTTCTTCTTGAAGATTCAATATTATTTTTTACTTTATCACTTATTTTTATCTTGTAATCAAAATTATTAATTATATTGTTAAAAATCTCGCTAGATACAAAATCACCATTTAATTCATAAAATTTTTCATATATCATTTAACTAACCCTATTAAAATCTCACTAAAAAAACAAAACTACTAAATTTTAATTTATCCTCCAAAATATCTTACAAAATTCATAAATTTTTTGATAATAATAATTGATATTAATGTCATTATTATTAATGGTATTAACAATAAATACAAGAAATAATATTTGCTGTATATTAAGATTAATACTGGAATAGCAGAACTTACAATTGTTGGTAATATTATGACCAATGTAGTCAATGTGCTTATACTAAATACTGTTGGCGGTACAAAACACAATTGCATAATATTATACTGTATAACTCCAACAGATAAATTTTTATCTGAAAGTAAAGTTAATGAGTGAATTATAAATGTAAATAATATATTTATAATATTTACAATTATAATAGAGACTAAAAACAATATTAAATTTTTAAAACTATTAAAGTAATTATTAAAATATAAGTAAAAAAACATATATATATTAAAAATTATTGCGATTAAAATTTTTGTAGGCATCATAAAACTGATAAAAATTAAAAAATAAAATTTAATCGGCTTACACAAATATGAATCAATTTTTCCTTGAAATAACTTGTCAAAAAAGTCATTTAAAGAATCACTTGTAGCTTCTAAAATAAAATTCATTGATAAAAATACTAAAAAAGAAATATAAAAATCTTCAATTCTCCAAAAATCAAAAGAATTATTATAAGAAAATATGATTTTAAAAAGATAGAGTATAAAAGTATAATAAGATAATGTTAAAATAAAATCACTAATAAAATCAAATTTATAACTCAACTCTGTTTTAAAATTATAATATAAAGTTTTAAATAAAATTTTTATTGACATTTAACCCCCATATGAGATGTATTTATTTATAGCTTTATTTTTTAAATATTTAATTATTAAGTTAAATAATATACCATAAAATAAAAATAGTGCTGAAAGTTGTAGAAAAGAATAGATATTTGGATTTAAAATTAAATCTGGAATTCCTGACACAGTTAATCTGAATGGATTATACCTAAGAATTGTTTGAAACGGTTCTGGCCAAAACTCTATTGGTAATAATACTCCACCAAATATATTAGTTAATGAATAATATAAAAAGGTAAGAAACCCATAATTGACAAACCAAAAACTCGATAATCCAAATATGTAAGATAATTGAAAGCAAATATATTGTGAAACCAAAACAAATATAATGACAGGGAATAAAAATAATAAATTTCCAAAAATTATGTTTATTGATGATATAATTATTAATGATATTACAATTACTATAAAATTCTTGCCGATAAATGAAAAAAATTGAAAGTTATTATAATCTATTGGCTTTATACTATATGTATCAATTAATCCAGATTTTATTCTATTTGAAGTTTCATAAATAATATCATGCCCATTGTTTAAATTAACAAGAAAAACAGTAATAATAATATATAAAATCATCTTTTCACGAGAATATAAAAGAATATCATCATTCTTTGAATAAATATATGTCCATGTCAATAGCTGAATCAAAATAGGAAAGAAAAGGCTAGCAATTAACTCACTAAATATAGATCCCTTATTAGAAAGAACTTCATATGAGTAAATTTTAATAAATTTGAATAGCTTTTTTGAATTCAAAAAAATACTACAATTATTCATAATCTTCCTCATCATCAATAATTAAATTATTTTTATATATTTTAAATTTATCGGCTAATATCTCTTCAAAAGACATAGATTTTAATTCAAAATCATTTAAACTTAATTGCAATAGAAAATTAGCAAAATTCGATTCAAAATTTTTATTAACAATAATATTAATTTTAGAGCCAAGATTAACAAAGTTTTCAATTTTAAAATTATTAAATTCATTTTTATTTAATAAATTTAATAATTTATCATTATTATCTATTACAGAAAATTTTGTCATTTCATTATAAGATTCTTTGAGTTTATTTGTTAACTCTGAAAAAACAATTTCACCTTTAGATAATATATTAATTCTGTCGCAACAATTTTCAATATCACTAGGATCATGTGATGTTATTACAAATGTTGTTTTACTTTTCTCTCTTTCATAATTAATAAAATTTCTAATCATAATTTTTGATTCCATATCTACGCCTACAGTAGGTTCATCTAAAATTATTAATTCAGGTGAATGAATCATATTCATTAATAAGTCTGATTTCACCCTTTCTCCTAAGCTTAAATATTTTACTTTTTTATCCAAGCATTCATCTAATGAAAGTAATTCTAATAAATAATGTAATCTTTTTTTGAAATCATTACTATTAATGCCATAAATAGATTTATGTAATTCAAAGCTATATTTTAATGGAATATCCCATATTAATGAACTTTTGTGACCAAAAACAACTCCAATTTTTTTTAAATAATTAGGATTTCTCTTGAAAGGTAAATAATTTAATACCTTTATATTCCCCTCGCTAGGTTCCATAATTCCCGAAATTACTTTAATCAAAGTAGATTTACCAGCACCATTTAAACCAATTATAGCTAATGATTCACCTCTATATAATTCAATATTGCAATTTTTTATTAGATATTTTACACTGTTTTCCCTAGAAAACAAATAATTCAATTTTGAAAATATTGACTTACATTCAGTATGTTTTTTCTCATAAATAAATTTTGAGATATTTTCAAGTTTAATTACTAAATTCACAAAAATTTCCTTTACCTTTAATTATTTGACTAACAATTAATTCTTCATCCTTTAAAATATTATCATGATTACTATTATGCATTTTAACTAAATAAATATTTTTTTTATTTTCAAATAATTTATCAATATTATTATATTCTTTATTAAATAAAATCTCTTCTAATTCATCTAAATTACCACCTTTAATCATTGATTTAAATAAAACAAGCTTAGATTTTTTCAATTTAAATTCATGATAATTCTTTAAAACTTGCGCATCATATTCATAATTACTAACTAATTTATTTAAATAATTATCAATGGGTAAACCCTGATATAGCAATTTAAAATGATTTATTAATGTTTCATTATCAGGCTTTATATCACTTATATTTAATTTTAAATCTTTATCAATAAAAAAAGAATCTAATAAATATAAATTTATTTTTTCTACACCTCTATTTTCTAAAATTTTTGCAATCTGAAGCGCTATTAATCCTCCAAAACACCAACCAAATAAATGATACTCATCTGATTTATTGATACCCATTATTTTATCAATATTTTTTAAATAAAATTCAGATAATTCAGATATGCATAAAATTTTATTTTCATTATAAAGATTATAAGACTCGACACCGTAACATTTAAAATTATCTCTTAGTGCATGAGCTAGCGAAAAATAAATTTCACAGCCCCCATCTCCTGGATGAATCATAAACATATTTTTATTACTGATACTAAAGTTTATATTGCTAATTAAATTTAAGGAATTATCTCTAAAATAAATTATACTTGCTATATTTTCAATTGTATTATTTAAAATAATTTCAGAAACTTTTAAGTTTATATCAAATATCTCATTAATTTTATCAATTAACATTATTGATAAAATACTATTTCCTCCAATTTTGTAAAAGCTATCAAATATACTTATTTGATCCTTTGGAATTGATAAAATATCAGACCATATTTGGGATACTTTATCCTCTAGAATATTTCTTGGAGGAATATTATTCTTATTTTCAATAATTGGCTGATATTTTAATGCTTTTATATCAATTTTTCCATTTACAGTTAAAGGCAATTCATTTAAATGAATAAACTGACTAGGAATCATATATGTTGGCAAATACTTTTCTAAATAACTTAATAAACTAATTTCACAAATTTTTTTATCTGACATATAATAGGCTATTAAATAATTTACTTCGGAAGTATTTATATTACCGCTAATCATTGATTTTAAAACTACAACACATTGGCTAATATTCTCATAAGAAAGTATCGTATTTTCAATTTCACTAATCTCAACTCTGTATCCTCTGATTTTTATTTGGCAATCACTTCTTCCTATATATTCTAAATTTCCATCTAAACGCCATCTTACAAGGTCTCCCGTTTTATAAATTTTAGAATTTATATTTATTATTTTTTCACATTCTGATTGAAATGGATTTAAAATAAATTTTGAATCTGTTAATTCAATATTCTTTAAATATCCTCGAGCAAGAGCAATTCCACCAATGCATAATTCACCTATTGCGCCAATTGGGACAGGCTTTAAATTATAATTTACAACATAAGAAGTTACATTTTTAATTGGTTTACCAATATATACTGGATTCTCCTGATCTGTATTTAAAATTGCAGTAACAGTTGCCTCTGTCGGTCCATATGTATTTATAATTTTAAAATTACAATTTGATTTAATTTTTTCAAAAATTTCCGAATTGAGCTTTTCGCCTCCGAAAACTAATCTTTTTAATGACTTTAATGAATTAAAGTCATATTGACTTAGGAGACTTGGTGTTCCATCTATATGGGTAGCGTTATTATGATTTAAGTAATTTAAAAATTCTTTCTTATCGAGCCACAAATTATTTGGAACAATTAATAACCTAAAGCCATTTAATATTGCAAGAAATATTTGTTCAATTGAGGCATCAAATACAAAGTTTGCCAATAATACCATTGTTTCTGAGTCAGTATCATTTGACATTTCATAATTTTTACTTAACTCTCTAATTAAGTTAACAACCCCCAATTGTTCTATTAGAACTCCTTTTGGTTTTCCAGTAGTCCCTGATGTATAAATAACATATGCTAAACTGTTTAAATTTCTTTTTACTTCAATGTCATCTCTTGGCATTGAATCAACTTCTTCCAAAAATTTTATAGAATCTATTGGAAGAATAAAATCATTATATTTTTCCCCAAAAAGACCTCTTAACTTATTTTGATATTTTTCGTTAGAAATAACTAAGAGAGAATTTGAATCCGAGATAATATATTTAATTCTATCATCAGGAAAATTTGGATCAATTGGTACATATGCTGCACCTGATTTTAAAATCGATAAAATACCAATAATAATATATTCATTTCTGTCAAAACACAATGAAATTAATGATTCGGAAGTTAATAAATATTTTTCTTTTAAATATAATGCAATTTGATTTGTAATAAAATTTAATTTTTCATATGAAATTGAAATATCATTATAAATTATTGCTATTCCATTTGGATTCAATTTAACTTGCTCATAAAAAATATCAATTATGCTTTTATAATTATTTAAAGAATTATAGTTATAATTATTATTTAAAATAAACTTATTATACTGATCTGAATTAATTAAATTTATATCTTTTATATAACACTGTTGTTTTGATTCATTAAGCAATAAAATACTTTTTAAAATTTCAATATATGAATTCACTATTCCATTGACATTTTCAATTTCAAATAAGTTTACTGAGTAATTTAATGCGCCTTTAATTTTTGAATTATTAACTTCCATTGCTAGAGTTAAATCAAAAGTAGCTGGGGTATAATAATTATATTTTTCATTATATGGTAATAATAAATTACTAATTTTTTCTTCAAAATCCCCCATTGTAAACATTACTTGAAAAATTGGGTTTTTAAATAAATTTCTTTCAACCTTGAGTTCTTCAACTATTTTCTCAAAAGGAATGTCTTGATTTATTTGTGTATTTACGACTTCTTCACCAACCAATTTTAGAAAATCAATGATTTTAGAATTTGGATCTATTTTTATTCTGATAGGCAATGTATTAACAAATAATCCAATTGTACTTTTTATATTTTTGTGATTTCTATTTGCTAAAGGAACTCCAATTATAATATCATCTTGATTGCAATAATTCATTAATAGAATATAAAACCCACCTAATAAAAGGCTAAATAAACTGACATTCATACTTTTTGCTAAGTTTATTAATTTCAATGAAGATTCATAATCTAATTCAAATGGGATATCGAATCCATAAGATTTATTACTTTTTCTATTAATATCAACTGGCAAATTTAAAGTTTCAAAATTTTCTAATTTATTTTTCCAATATTTTAATTGAGCACTATAAACAGTATTTTGCAAAAAATGCTTTTGCCATATTGCAAAATCCTTATATTGAATAGTATCTTCTAAAATATTATTTAATTCTTGACTTTTTCGAGATTCAAAATAGCTATAATAATAATCAATTTCACTGATTAAAATTCCAGATGACCATCCATCAAAAGCAATATGATGAATTTGTATCAATAAATATTTTTCGCAGAATAAATCATTTTCTATACTATAAATAAAAAACTTAATAGGAATCTCATTTAATAAATTATATTTATAATTAAAGTCATTATATAGTTCATATTCAAATGATGATTTTGTTTCATATTTCTTATGAAAAAAAACATCACATTCTTTAATACATTCCTCTACTATTTGATAATAATTACCATTTTCTTTCTTGATTATAGTTCTTAATATTTCATGTTTTTTTAAAATTAAATTTAAAGCTTTCAAAAGTGAATTTAAATTTATGTTTTCAGGAAACTTGAATAATATTGGCAAATTATAATGATTATTTTCTTCATCCAATCTATCAATATACAATAATCTTTCTTGAGAAAAAGATAATTCTGTATTTTTAAAAGAAGTTTTAAGAATTTTAATTTCTTTTGTATTTAAATTATTTTCTTTTAATACATGAATAAATTTTTCCTTATTTGTCTTTATAAAATTTGTATCAAATTCATGTTTTTCAATATTTTTAGGTATGAATAATTTAATATTATTATTTTCTTCCCAAATAAAAATACCTTTAACATTTAAATTATATATATATAACACTATCTCATTATAATTCATATTCAGATCCAAATTGATTTTTTGTGCATTGTTCTGATAATATTAATGTTTTAATATTCTCGGCATTTTTATTTTTTAATATATCAGAGATATTTACAGATATTGAAAATTCGTTATTTATTCTATTTACAAAATTAATTACTAAAATACTATTCCCACCTAACTGATAAAAATCATCTCTAATACCAACCGTTTCTTTTGAAATACCAATAATTTCAGATATTATTTGACATATTTTACTCTCCATTTCATCCCTTGGTGGATAAAATGAGTTACTTTTTAATAAATTATGCTCTGGTAGAGAATGTATATCTAATTTTCCATTATGATTTAATGGTATTTTATCTAATTGCAAAAAAGACCTTGGTATCATGTATTCAGGAAGTCTTTCTTTTAAATAATTTAATATTTCCTCTGATTCAATTTTTATATCTGAAGTAAAGTAGCCCAATAAATATTTATCATTAGTTAAAGAATTATTATTATATTTCTTTGAAATAACTACACATTGTTTAATCATAGAATAATTAAGTGTTGTATTTTCAATCTCAGATAATTCAACTCTATGACCTCTAATTTTTACTTGAAAATCATTTCTTCCTATAAATTCCAATTCATTATTTTCATTAATAGTTACCAAATCTCCAGTTTTATAAATTTTTGAATTAATATTTAACTTTTTTTCTTCTAAATTTTGAAATGGATTTAAAATAAATGATTTATTTGTCAAATCAATATTATTGACATAACCTCTAGCTATACCAGCACCACTTAAATATAATTCACCAATAGATCCAATTGGAAGGGGATTTAAATATGAATCCAAAACATAAAATTTTGTATTTTCAATACATTGACCTATAACATTGTTTTCACATTCATTACTCAGATAATATCTATTAGAAAACGCTGTTATTTCTGAAGGACCATAAGAATTTACTATATTAATTCCTGAATTTATATAATTTCTTACTATATTTTTTGGAACTTTATCACCAGCTAAAAATAATGTTTTAACAGGAATAATTTCACTATTATTTAGTATATTTGGTGTAATAAATAATACATCTATCTCATTCTCTATTATAAAATTCTTTATTTTATTAAGATCTTTTCTTGTTTCTTCAGAAGTAATATAAAGTGAATTTCCATTAAAAATACTAACACATAATTCACAAACATGTACATCAAATACGTAATTTGAATTAAGTACGCATTTTTTTACAGATAGATTATTAATTAAATTAAGATCATATTTAAGAACATTTATTAAATTTATAACTCCCCTATGTTCAATCATTATTCCTTTAGGTTTACCCGAAGTTCCGGAAGTATATATTACATATGCTAATTTTTTTTCATTTATTGATATTTGCAAATTTTCACTTGAATAACTTGACAATGAATTATTAAAATCATCATTATCAATAGATACAATACCAATGCTTGAATTAATTTCACTAATTATTTCGAGATATTTATCATTAGTTAATATAATTTTAGATTTAGTATCTTCAAGTATATTTTTAATTCTCTCCACTGGATAAGATGGATCTATCGGAACATAAGCAGCTCCCGATTTTAATACTGCAAGAATCGCAATTATAATTAATTGGTTTCTAGAGAGAAATAAACAGATTAAATCTTCCTGATTAACATGCAAATTATTTATTAAATATCTAGCTATTTTATTTGAAATTTCATTAATATTTTCATAAGTAAATTTATTTCCATTAAATATTACCGCATTTCTTTTTGGATATTTTTTAGCATATTCTTCAAATACACTAACTATATTTTTGTCTTTTAATTGTAAAAATTTATCATTAATTGAATTGCATTTTATATACTCAATTGAATCAATATATTTTATTTCACTTTCATATTTATTACATTCAATATTAAAAATAATATTATACATTGTAGAAAACATTTTATTAATAATATGCTCATTAAATATTTCACCTGCATATTTTAAACTTATATTTAACGAATCATTTAATTGATTTACAACTATACCAAGCGGATAATCAAAAGTTTCAAAACTTTCCTTATATTTCATTTTAATACTAGAACAAAGATTCATAGGATAGTTTTCAAATATAAAAATGCTATCAAATAATCTTCTGCCATTAATTTGAATATTTGCTAAATTAATATTCCATTTTGAATTAATTTCATTAATATTATCTTGAATAATTTTTATCTTCTCAATTATTCTAATATTATCAAAATGATCGACAATTAAAGGTAAAGTATTAATATATAAACCAAAAGAATTTTCTATTCCTTCTATAGGTATATTTCTTCCTGAATTTGTAATTCCTACAATAGTTTGTTTTGTATTCCCATAAATGCTTAGGGTCTTATGCCAGGCATATTGAATAATCGAATTAATTGTAATTCCATTTTTTTTACTAATATTTTGAATATTTTTATAATTAATATCACTAATTGATAAGTTAATTTCTCTAGGATTTAAAATATTTTTATATGAATATAAGTTAATTTCTCTACTTTTTGATGATTGATTAAGTAAATTTCTAAAATCTGAAAATTCTTGAATTTCGCTCACCTTGGATTTCCAATAATTCGTATCTTTATCTTTATTTATTTGCAAATATTTCTGAGATAAAAAATAAATTGAGTCAGTTTCAAATGAAATTTTCTCCCTATTTTCAATTTTAAAATAATTTTCATGAATAAAGTTCATTAGAATTGGATTACTCCAACCATCAGAAATAGAGTGGTGGCTACTAAAAATACAAGTATATAATTCGTCAGATTGTTTAACTAAGTATATTCTAAATAAACAAGATTTTTCTAGTTTAAATTTCTCATTTCTATCATTTAATTGAATCTCATTAATTTTTTCATTTATTAATAAATCATCACTTTCATGAGATAAATCAATATATCTCCAATCTAACATTCCAAATTTGTCAATAATCTGAAGTAGAGAGTTCTCCCATGAGAATCTTAATCTTAAACTAGGATATTTCTCAATTGCAAATATCCAAGCTTGCTTCAAAGATTCAATATTTATTCTTTGTTTATATTCCCATACTGTTTGAACAAAGTACGCATCATCAACCTGACCCTGATTTAGAGCATGGTAAATAAATCCTTGCTGCAAACTATTTGCTAAATAAACTGCTTCTATTTCTTTCTCTTCCTGAAGATTATCTAACTCTTTTTGGCTTATAATATTTTCAACATCTGAACTCGTTAAATAACACCTATTTTTGTTTATTGTATGAGCTATTATCTTTTCTAATGATACTTTAAAAACTGTTGCTATTTTATTTGTTATTTCTATTGGTAATTTGCATGAAAAATATACTTTTAACGCTCCATTTATAACAAGCCCATTGATGTTTATAACTAAATCATCTTTATTTTGCTTATCTACAGATACTCCTGCCGAGTCCCATGAAATTGACCATTTATTTTCATTTGTACATTCCATGCTATTCTTATTATCTAGCTGACCTAAGTAATTAAAACTTATTTTCGGAATATTTTTGCTATCATAATTATAAAACTGACCAAACCCAATACCCTTATTTGGAATTTCTCTTAAAATCTCTTTTGTATTAATTATTGTATTTTTTAAATCACTTTTTAACTCTAAATTAACCGGATACAGCGTTGTAAACCAACCAATTGTATTAGATATATCAATTGTATCATTTATCTCTTCTCTGCCATGTCCTTCAAGCAATATATAATGATTGTCTATATCTGTTGTCTCTTTTAAAGTGAGAAGCAATGATGATAATAATAAATCATTTATATTTGTATTATATACTTCATGACACATAGATAACAAATTATTTGTTTGTAATTCTGTTAATTCAATTGATGATGAATTTCTGTTTCCTGAATATTGAATGCTTAATTCATATAATTTATTTTGCTCATGATAAAATTTATATTTATTTAATATATTCTCCCAATAACTTTTTTCATTATGATGTTTTTCTGAATAATCTCTTACTGAATTTACCCATTGTCTATAACTTGAACCTCTGAGTTCTAATTCTTTTTCTAGATATATGTCATTTAATTCTTCTGTTAAAATTCTCCAACTTACTGTATCTACAATCAAGTGATGAATTGCTACATATATTCTTGCACTTTTATCTTTATATCCATAAACATATCCGAATGAATATAATTTACCATTTGTAATTTCAAAATCATTCTGCCAATTTGTAAATACATTTTGAAGCTCTTCTTCAAATTCTTTACTGCCTTCAACATAGCCAATTGATTTTAAATCTAATGTTCTTAATTCGGGATATTCTATTTTATCTGTATAGTACTGAATCCATTTTCCATTTTCATTCTTATATCTAAGTTGAAATGTTTTGTGTCGTTGTATTAATTTATTTATACTTAACTCTAACTTTTTGCTATCTAATTCTGTTGTCGCTATTAAAAAGGATTGATTCCAATGATTTTTATTGCAAAAGTTCGAATCAAAAAACCATTTTTGAATTGCCAATAATGGAACTTCACCCATTGGCAATAATTCCTCTTGCTGTATCCTTTTAATCTCTTTTTTCTCTTGTAAATACTTTGAAATAACCTGATTATATAACACTTCAATTGTTCTACACTCAAATATATCTTTTACACTTATATCTATTTTTAATTTTTGACGTACTTTGCTAGATATTTGTATACTTATTATACTATCACCACCTAAGCGAAAAAAATCATCTTTTATTCCTAGGGCGTTACTTGGGATGCCTAATATTTCAGACCATATCTCACATAATTTTTCTTCTATTGCATTTCTTGGCAATGCATAATTATTACTCTTTGTAAAATTTACTTCTGGCAATAATTTTCTATCTATCTTTCCGCTGCTATTAACTGGAAAATTTGTTAAATAGATAAAAAAATTCGGAATCATATAATCGGGCAACTTTTGCTTTAAAAAAGCTAATATATCATTCTCATTTAACTTACTTTCTGAGACATAGTAACATACTAAATATTTATTTCCTGTTAAAATTCCCTCTATTCCTTTTTGCTCTTTTGCTACTACTAAGGTTTGCTTTATCTCTGATTTTCCTAAAATTATATTCTCTATTTCTGATAACTCTATTCGATAACCTCTAATTTTAACCTGAAAATCATTTCTACCTATATATTCCAAATTTCCATCTGGAAGCCAACGAACTAAATCTCCCGACTTATATAATCTCGAATTTTTGCCTGTTCTTTTTTCTTCATCACTTTGAAACGGATTTTCTACAAACTTTTCTTTAGTCAGTTCAGGTCTGTTTAAATAACCTCTCGCCAAACCCACACCGCCAATATGGAGCTCTCCCACGGCTCCTATGGGCACCAAATTCATTTGCTCATCTAATACGTACGCGCTCGTATTGCATATGGGCTTGCCTATTAAGTTACTTTCATCCGCACTATTAAACTTATGAATAGTCGACAAAACAGTTATTTCTGTTGGTCCATAAGCATTATAGAAATTAATTCCTTTATCAAGAAAAGATTGAACAACTCTTCTGGAGGTTTTATCACCTCCAGTAAACAGCATATTAATATTTGTAATATTCAAATTTTCTAATAGTATTGGTGGCAATAAAGCATTTGAAATTTTAAATTCTAATATATATTTTTCAATTAATATCGTATTTTTTCTAATTTCATTGCTCAAAATATGTAGAGAGTTTCCACTGAATATACTGACACATAATTCAAAAATACTTGCGTCAAATATATAATTTGAATAAGCTAAAATGTCTCCATTAATTTCCATATCACTTAAATTATTTCTTAAATTTACAACATTTTTATGCTCAATCATTACCCCTTTAGGATGGCCAGTTGTTCCAGATGTATATATTACATATGCTAAATTATTTGAATTAATGTTTAATTTTGGAATTATTTTTGAATATTCACTGAACTCTAATTGTGTTTTTTCTGTATCAATTAAAACTAGTTCAAAATTTTTACAATTAAAATTAGTATCTTCAAAATTTTTCTTAAATTTTGAATTTGTTATTATTACTTTTGGCTTTGAATCATTGACAATAAAATTATTTCTTTCAAATGGAGCCTCAGGATCTAATGGAACATATGCTCCTCCTGCCTTTAATATTCCTAGTACATACAATGGAAAAAATTCATCACGCTCAAGAAGAACAGCTATTAAATCATCTCCCGAAATTAAATAATTACTTTTGAGATAATTTGCAATTTGATTAGATTTTTCATTTAATACTGCATAACTTATGCTATTAATTCCATAAATTATTGCCAATTTATTATGAAATAATTTAGCATAGTATTCAAAATAATTATGAATTAGATTTTCATTTTTATACTCTTTTATATGATCAAGATTAATTTGCTTAGACAATGCATCATGTGTAACTGTTTTATAGGCAATTAAATCAAGATTATCAAGATTATTTGAAATATCATCATTTATTTTTGAAAATAATTCAATATATGTATTTGCAAATTGATTAATTAGAAATTTATTGATACTTAATTCAGAAAACAAAATTCGAAAATGAATATTATCATTTATTTCTATATCAAAGGAAAATTCATGTTCCAACTCTATATTTGTCCTAATGATATCACAATTAATATTATTAAAATTAAATAATTTATTTTTGAAATTTGTATTTCCAAAACAAATTTTTAAAATATCTTTATTTTTGTTAGAAATAATTTCATAAATAGGGGCATAAGAATGCTTTATGCTACTTTTAGACTCTAAAATTTGACATTTTATTTCATTAATTACATCACTAATATTATTTAATATGCTAAAATCAAATTTAATTAAACTTAAATTTACGTTTGCACCAAATATTAGTTCAGATCCTTCTTTAATTCCAATAGGATATGTTATACAAAATTTATTCTTCCTTGTAAATTTATGAAGAGTAATGGCATAAATCGCCATTGAATAAATATACGGTGTAACTTTAAATTTTCTTTTAATATTTATGTTGCTTTTTAATGAAAATTTAATCTCAGAAATATTTAATAATTTTTGTATATTACTTTGATAGTTTATATTATCATTTAAATTTTTTATTTTATTTTTATTTTCACATTTAAGAAATTTAAAATCTATAAAATCAACATCAAGTATTTTTTTATTCCAGTATTCTTTAAAACTACTTATGTTTTCTTTTATATGATTGTTAAAATAATTATTAAATTCATTAATTTTTAATATTTGATTTTCAAATGTAATACTATTAAAATGATTTTCTTTATTATAAAAATTTGATATTTCTTCTATAAAACTGTTCGCAGAGAGACCATCTATGATCATATGATGAATAACACACAAGAACCTATATTTTTTTTCATCAATCTTTGCTATTAAAAATCTGTATAGAGGCCCTTTTTCTAAATTAAATGGTCTCGTTATATATTCTTGAATTCCATAATCAGATAGTGCATTTGAATAATAATCAATTCCAAAAATTTCATCATTGGCCACCCAATAAATATGATCATTTATATTCTGAATATGACTATTAAATAACAAATATTCTGATGCAAATTTTTTAACAGATTTATCAAGTTTACAAACGTCTAAATCTCCATATAAATATTGGTCAAAGTTTATATTAAATTTATAACTATTAGGATCTATTTTCCATTCTATATAAAACGTTTTTGAATACGGAGATATTTCAATCTTATACATAAAAAATCCTTTAAATTATTCTATTTAATTAAATTATTCCAGAATTTATAGACACATTTTAATTTTATTATATTTATTTATATTTTCATATTAAATTTTAAATTTTAAATTCCATATAGATTTTTTATAGTCATATGATCTAAATCTAATCTTAAGTCTTTATCGGTTGCCCATGCCATAGCAAGAGATACTCTTAAATTTTCATTATTAATTGGAGTAACTCTATGCAAAGTTGTATCGGATTTCATGAAATATATATTTTTCTCAGAATAAAAATGTCTATCAATTTTATTATTATTAATAGCTGTAAAAGCATTAGATTCATTTTTTTCATTTAATGTATTTGGAATAGCTTCTAAATAGCCACCAAATTCAACGCTCGGTGCTTTTGCAATAAATACCAAAGCGTAAGTATAATCATCCCAATGCCAGCCATGTGTATCTTTTGCATTTTCTAATCCGTTAATTACAAATCTCTCACCACTTTCAACTGGTACTGGAGAAATATCTTTGCCTGTTATTTTATTTAAAAGTAAATTTAAATCTTTAGAGCTATAAAATGCGGGTATTAAATCGGATGATTCATAAATTGCTTTTTGAGATACTGTATACATTTTTCTTGGAGTATTATCTGTTTCCCTCATGTATATATCTCGTCTTTTTTTGTTTTTTGTAAAAATCTCTACAATTTCATTTTGCAACAATGATAAAATTGATTTGCTAAAATAATTAGTAAGATTGATTACTCCATTTTCATCAATATTTTTTCTTAATGATAAATAGTCGATACAAATATCACTCAATATTTTCATATTTAAATACTTTCAATTTTTAATAAATTATTGATAATTTTTAATAAATTTTTTATGAAATAAAAAAATTATCAAAAAATTATCTATATATAATAAAAAATTAAGTCAAGATGTTATATTAAATAAATTTTTAAAATAACTTTTTATATAAAAATATAAATAATATCATAATTTTAAATTAAATTATTTTAATTAATTTGATTACCTAAATTTTTTTGATTTAATTAAGATTACCAAAAAAATAGGCTTAAAAATTTTCGGTGTAAATACTTATTTATTTTTAAGTAATAATGTATGCGCGAGACAAAAATTTAGCCTTACCTACATCATTCACTTTTCAAATTGCTTTGGACCTCATTTAAGTTGACACATGATTAATGTGAATTTTGATACTGTACAGGACTCAACATTGCAAATCCTGAATGGGGTGCGTGATGATTATAATCATAAAACCATTCTTCTAAATGTCCTAAAATCCAATCAGCAGAATAACAATCATTGACATAAACATAATCTCTTTTAAATGTCCCAACAAATGCTTCAGCCATACCGTTACTTGAAGGGCTGTAAGGAGCAGTGTAACATGGTTTTAAACCAAGATTCCTTGCTAATTGTTGTACTAATTTGTCTCTATAAATTGAGCCTCTATCTGTGAGCCATTCAATTTGTCTAGGGGTTCTAATTTTATTAAATCTTTTTTCCACAGAATTAATGATTAATTCTTGTATATCTTTTCCTAATAATGGTTCTTTTGAAGCAACATAACTTATTGCTTCTCTATCTCTACAATCTAAAGAAAAAGCAACATATACTTTTTCATCATTAAAACACCTAATTTCAAAAGCATCTGAACACCAACGCGTGTTTGAATGTAACGTTATTATTTTACCAGTTCCTGTATGAGGTTTTCTTTGAATCTCATTTTTTGGCAATAACAAACCATTTATTTTCATGATTCTTTATATTCTTTTTTTATTAACTTTTCTTTTATTACCATGAAAAATATTATTGATCATGGCTGTTATTTTTTTATAGCCATATGTTGGTCTTGTTTCGATAATATTTCTTATCATAGGCAATAAAATACTATCTTCTTCTTTTAAATAATTTCTCATAAAGACGACCTTGTCTCTGATCTTATATATTGATTGTCTTGATATTTTTAAGCTTTTAGTTACCTTTAATACTGAGTATTTCTTATGACTTAGGATCTCTTTTGCTGTTTTAACAAGGCTCTTTCTTGGCTCTTTTTTTCATAATCTCAATAGCATCTGTTAAAATGTAATTATGCGAATTAAGAGTTGAGAAAGATATTGTAAGGATTGAAT
>NZ_CP017834.1:439824-449196 GCF_001907975.1 Silvanigrella aquatica | reverse complement strand
TTCGTCTCCATTTTTTATTCATGCAAAGTTGTCGGAAGGACACCATTAAAGTGGAATAAGGAAATGAGAAATTTTTATGATCGTCTTAAATTAAAAGGAAAACAAACAAAAGTAGCTATTGTTGCTGTCATGAGAAAATTATTAATAATTCTTAACTCTATTGCAGCGAGAAAAAAAGGATGGATTCAAAAAGATTTGATAATGACTGAAATGAAATTTGATGTTCACTCTTGACTAATTTTATTACAGATGCTGGCATTTTAAATATAATTTTGATTTAAAATAAGTATAAATAGAAAATAAAAAAATTAATAATATAAAGATAAAAATTTCTATTTGAGAAAATATTAAATTAAATTTTTGAGGTTCAGATATTTCAATATTGCTATTATTTATAAAATATGTTGGCAAAAATACCAAATTCCATCCTAAATGAATCGCCCATGATAAAGATATATTTAAGAAAATAATATATCCAATAATGCGAATAAATCCAAAAATAAATAATGAAAAAAAAGAAATTATTGATAATTCTTCATGCTTATATCTAAATGGATTTGTGTACAAAATTTGATGTAAAATTGGAAAAATTAAAGCGAAACATATTATTATTATAAATTGTATTTTTAATTTATTTATTGCTCTTATTTTTTCTATGAATAGATATCCAAATATAATTTCTTCTGTTAATGTTTGTCCTATAATGTAAATCAAAATATCTAAATTTAAATAATAGTAGAAGATAAAAAAACATATATTCTTAATTGATAAAAAGAGAAATGAAAATACTAAAAATGTAGTTGAGATAAATAAATATAAATCATAAATCCCCCATTTTAAACCTAATAACTGTATAGAATTATGTTTTTTAACAATGAAAAATAGGCTTAAAAGAGATAGCCACGGCCCTATATACCCAAAAATTTCGTAAGAATATGTGAAAATTGATTGAAAAATAATTGAAATGAAGATGACAAAATTTAAATTTATATTTTGTTTGTTAAAATTGATTAAGTATAAACCCATTTTAATTATCGCCTAAAATTATTAATATATAACAAAAAATTAATTTTAAAATGAAAGAATAACATTATTTTTATCAAAAACTGTAAATTTATGAATATAATCAATTACATTGACATTATTGATAATATAATTTTTTGTTTTTTCAGAAATCATTGGATGACTATTCTTAGGATACTTATAAGTTAATCTTAAAAATTTTGATTTATCAGATTTAATTAACTCAATGTAATTTTTATTTTTTATTTTTTTAATAAAGATATTAATGCCCTGCTTAGTTAAAAAATGGGCACTATTTATTGATTTTTTAACAAGGCAAACGGGTTGGTAATCATATAATGAAATGCTCCATTCTATATATTTTTCAGGCACTAAATAGGGATGAAATAGAAGTGTTTTGAATTTATTAATTAAATGCCCAGTATTCAAATTAAATTCTAAGTCATCCCATAGTTTTACATTTAATTTGTCGTCATTTAAATACTCATAATCTAAAGTTGTATTATAAATTTTATGGTTTATTTTTAGTTGATAGTCAAATTTATCAGAGTTAATTTTAATAGGAAAAAAAATATCTAATTCGTATGGTAGGTTAAGGCTAATGTGAGGAATTATAGATTCGCCGTAAAAAATGGGAATAACTCCCCAATACTTATATGCATTTGATATAGATTCTGTTTTTGCGATTCCAAATGCAGTCTTATATCCGAGCTGTGAAACATATTTACAAGACTCTCTAAACAACCAATTTGCAAGTTGTAGATTTCTTTTATTTTTAGAAATTATAAATTCTGATAGCCAGCATGATTTTTCTGATCTTGGATAGGCTGAAATCATACCTATTACTTTATCTGTATTTATATCTTTAGCAACTTTTACAAAAATAGATGAGTTTAAAATATTTTCTAAAAGATCTTTAGTAATACTATTTCCTAGTCCTGACTCATGAAAAAGTGATAATATTGATTCAGTATCTTTTTCTTTTCTAAGACTTATTATAATATTTTCAAATTCTTTATCTCTTATCGATTGCATATTAATCCTTTTAAATTAAATAATTTTTTGTCTAATACTTTCAATTTTTTTTCCTAAGAAAGCATGAATTTTATTTTTTAGAGGCACATAATTTATGCATTTTTGAGGATAAAATAAGGCAAAAGCAATACTAGGTGATTGATTTTCAACGTAATGCCACCAATAAGCAGGTATGAACAATGCATCATTTTCATTCAAAGTAAATTTAAAAGATTTTAAAGGAAAGTGTACATTCATACTTCTAAAATCAATTTTTGAGTGATTAAAATATTTAGACCAGAAATACTCAGGTTTTATTTTATAAAAAATATCTGGCGATAGAAGTATAATTTCTTTGCTACCTTTTATCTGACAAAGAAGTGAGTTATTTTGAATATGGAAATGCATAGCGCTACTGGAGTTTGCTTTAGCAATAAACGCTGTGATTTTCAAGTCTGGGACATTTTCTAATTGTTTTGGAATTTTTAATGTTTTTATTATTTCTGGAAAATATTTTGTAACTTCTATATTTGAAATTAAGCAATATTCATTATTGTCATTTGATATAAAATGATTTTTTAAATAATCACTAAGTAGTAGATTTTTTGTAAAAATGAGTCTATGGTAATTAGGGCTATCAAAGAATTCAACTGGTAATGCTTTATCAGTAAATGTTTTATTTAAATCACTTTTGTTAATGCTCCAATCTGAAATAAAATTTTTTAAAATAAATGGATACTGTAAAAAAAAGTTTATATTTCGCATAGTTTATACCTAAAATTCAAGAGTGCAATCACTAAAATATTTAATAAAATGCAAATTAGAATAATCCAATTAATAGTTATATTTTTAATTAAAACCCCCATTAAAAATAATGAAATTGCTACAATAGTATCTTCGATTATAGACCAATACGATAATTTAGCTACAACGAGACAGTTATTCGTTATCTTAAAAAATAAATGTTGTGTTGCTAATATTGCTATACCTGATGATAAACCAAGCAATATATAGCTAACTATAATTACCAAAATATTTTTAAAGTGTAATCCTAAAAAAATTGATAAAATAATTCCAAAAATAGAAATCGATAGTAAATTTTTAGGTGAAATAATATTGTATATTTTTCTAACAAAAAACATTGAAAAAATTGAAGAAATGAAAATTATACAAAATATTGAAGAAATCATATTTTTTTCAATTATCTCAGTTTTACTATTTAGATATATTGGTTGATAGTAACACCATATAGAAAAACTTACTTTTGCAATTATTATAGAGGAAAAAAGTCTCCAATTTTCTATGTAGAATTTGAAAATTATTTTTGAAAAATTTTTATTATCACTTTTTTCATAAGTAAAATTTAATTTATTAATTGTTAAGAATCCTAAAATACCATTAATAAAGAAAAGTATTCCTATTATAAAAAAGAACCATACATTTACTTGATTAACTAAAGATGAAAATGATATTCCAAATACAAATATTAAAAATATTGCTAAATTTGCTGATATTTTTTCATTGTCAATAATAAGCCCATTTGTTTCTTTATAATACATGCTACTATAACATTTAAGTTGAAGCAAAACACCAGCTTCAAGAATAAAATATATAAAAATAATAAATAAAAATTTAATACTTAATATTTCATCTTTAATATAATATAATTTAAACCACATTAATCCGCAGGTAAGAGAAAAAAAACTGCTTAAAATAAAAAATTTTTTTTGCAATGAATAAAATTTTTTTGATAAAAAATAATTTGATGAGATAAAAATAATATTAAAAAAAGATATAATTAAAAAATATTGATGCTCTTTTAAATTAGCAGCCAGCCAAGTATAAAAATAAGTTATTTGCATGTTTTCGATAGATCTTAGGGCACCAGATTGAATATAAAAATAATAATATTTAGCTTGTTTCATTTTTTAGTATTCTTTCATTTAATAACCCTCCCATTACTGGGCAACCATTTTTTGATTTGGTATTATTGAATTTAGAAACGAAATTACGAGTACTTTTAAATAAAGGCTTATTAATTAAGTCATTTAACTCATCATTAAAAATATTTGCCATTTTCATTCTTAAAAGTTCGCATGGTATAATGCTTCCATCTGGTTCAATTCTTATTTTTAATGTTCCTGCAGTACAACTTCTTGAAGGAGGAATAATATCCAATTGGTTATTTAAGAGTTCTGATATTTCATGCTTTTTTATAACCATTTCTGAAATTGAATTATCATCTTTTTCAATTTTATTCATCATTTCATATATAATTTCCGTATCTATTCCATGTGACTTATAAAACTCAAGTGTATTGCTTAAATTTTTTTGATATTTTGTGCATATAATTCTTGCACAAACAGGTAACCCATAAGATTTTGCAAGTAATATATTTTGATTTACTTTTTTATGTGAATCTTTAATTTTTGTAAATGTTTCATATTCATTAGAATCAAATCCATAAACGCTGACTGTTATTTTAGATAAATTCATTTTTAAAAGAAATTTGCAAAGTGAATCATTCAAATAATATCCGTTTGTTATTATTGAGAGATCAAAATATCTTTCGCGTGCGTAAGAAACTAAACTTCGGAAATAGGGTAGCAGTGTACATTCCCCACCTGAAAAAATTAAGTATAAAACTCCTAATGATTCTAATTTATCAAGTGCTTTTTTCCATTGTAATAAATTTCCAGGTAGTTTGCTTTGTTTCCATGATTCAGGTTGATAGCAATGTAAACAGCGGAAATTACATGCATGAGTTAATTCAATTTCAGTTAATAAAATTTTAGATTCCATTAGTGAAATCTCACAAAGTTCATTTGCTAATTGATTATAATTTTCTGAATTATTAAAATTTATTAATTTATTATAATGTTCTTTGTTATTAATGATTTCATTATTAATAATTAACATATCATTATTAATTAGTATTTCTGCTAAAGAATTTAAAGCTTTTTCTACTTGCTCAGGTTCTTCAAATCTTTTGAGATAATCATTTATATCTCTACTTGAATTATTATCTAATAAAAAGTCCCAAAAGTCTGCGGCATCATCTTTTAACAAAATTGATTGCTTATTTTTTATATTTCTCAAACTCCATGTTGTTCCGTATTTACGCATCGCTAATGCTTGAAAATTTATTAAAAAAGACATATTTGTTCCTTCTAACAACCAGAAGAATTGGATCTAGGAGTTTCTCTAAAAGCTTTAATTAAGCGTGCTGCTTCAGAAGAGAGCTTAATGATGCCACCATCATCCCAAATGGCGTCATGAGCGCATCTTGATGCTTTTTCCAAACCATAGTCACTGGCGTCCATTCTCAATTGAACCAATTTTCTTAAACGCTTAACCTGAGGTGAGTTTAACCATATATCTTTAAATTTTTTCTCTCTGAGATTTCCATAGGGTGTTACCATTAAAGGACATGGAGCAAGAGAAGCATCTGGAAGAATGTCTACTCGTGCTAGACCGACTAAACACTCATGGCCATCGTACATTGATATGCCTTTATTTTTTAATTCCATTAATTGTTCATTAGTTACCCTAAGTGAAAGTTCATCAACTTTACCATCACAAGATTTATGAACTTGTACTGAGGGAAGATAATCAGCCCCCATATTGTAAATCATTTCGCGCACCTCTTCCCATTGAAAAAAGTTGTTACGAGTGATAAAGGAGCGAGCTCCAACACGTATTCCCGCTTCTTTAAGCAATTTCAAACCTTTTACTGCTTTCTCAAATGCATTTTCTGTTTTAACAAATTTGTTATGCATTTCAGAAGTTGAACCAAAAAATGGTATAAATACTTGCTGAATATTGTGTTCTTTTAACATCGCTACTTTTTGGGGTGTCAGTAATGTCCCATTTGTAATTATATCAATTGCAAATTGATATTTATCGGTAATATTTAATATTTGATCTAGATCTTTGCGAAGTAGAGGTTCTCCACCAATAAGACTAATAAAAAATGTTCCAGCGTCTTTCATTTGGCCTAAATAGTCATCTATTTCTTCAGTAGATAGTTCTTGTATTTTTGTGCAAAGTAAATGACTATTTACAGGATTTTCTCTGTCTCCATTATAGCAAAATGAACATTTTTGATTGCATCTCCAGGTTAAATTTAGTTTGCAACGTATTGGAATAAGATTTAATTTGGCATAATTCCAATGAGAAACATCTGTATTATTTTCTATATTTTTTTGGTTAATTTGAATATTTTCAAATTTCTGTAAATTTTCATTGTTTTCAATAATATTTAATTTTTTTAACTCATTAATTAATTTAGAAGTTTCTTTGATTGATTCATTTAGTGAAATATCATATGTTTCTGCTACTTCTCTGCTTGTATTATTGATGTCTAAAAATCCTATTGAGTTTAGTTTCTTTATTATGTCATTTGCTGCCCCATGAAATTCATACGTTTTATTATCTACAGAAGCTAATGAAAATTCAGGATAAGATATAAATGCAGTTTTTTTTCTATTAAAATTAACGATATTCATAAAAAACTCTCAATTAAAAATTAATTATTAAAATTATATTTATCTAGATATTGATAATTTTTAGACTACCTTATTAATGATAAGGTAATGTATATTATTTAGTGATAAAAACAAAAGGTTACTTTTTATATTCATTCATAAAAAATAACCTCAATTTTTTTTTATTAATTTATTAATATAAAATGCTACTTTACAAATAAAAAAAGCAATATTATAATAAATATTAATAAAATAATTTTTTTAGTTCTAGCATTTATTGCAGCATGCACTTGCACCAAGTTGTCCGCTTTCTTGCTGTACAGCAGTTTTGATGGTGAATCCATTAAAAGCTTTTTTCTCTGATTCTTTATTTTGCATAAATAGCTCCCTTGAAAAAAAAATTGGAATAGTCTTAAAAGTTATATTAAATTTTAAGACAGTGATTAATAAAATATATTAATTCAATTGTCAAATTATAATATTATAAATATTTTATTTTAATTATTATTAAAAAAATAAAAATTTTACAAATTAAATTTAACAATTAATATAAATTAAATCTTATATGCTTATTATTTAAATTAAGTACAAACTTTAGAATACCAAAATTTATTTTAAGTAATATAAATTAAATTTTATTATTTTAAATATAAATCATTTTGTAATAATAATTTATATTTAAAATATTTTATAAGAATTATATTAAACTTATCAATTGGACAGCTAAGGTAGCTATTAAGGCATATTATTCGGATCGCATTTTATGAAACTGCGAAAATGTCATTGAATTTTCATATAAACATTGGATTTTAGGATTTTATTACAGTATAGTATACATTTTATAAAAATAAAGTTTTATTAAATAAAGTTTTATTAAATAAAGTTTTATTAAATAAAGTTTTATTAAATAAAGTTTTATTAAATAAAGTTTAAAATTAAATACTAATTTTAAACTTTATTTACAATGATAAAAAAATATTTGACAATATTTTTTTATCATTGTAAATAATTATAATTCTAGATTTTTTGATTTAGAACTTAATTTATTTTAATAGCAATTATTTTACTAATATAAAGGAAATCTTTAAGTGAAATTATATTTAAACACTTTTTTAATTATTACAATTGCTTTATTTACTTCACCAATTGATGCGCATAATTTAGACAAACCAATTGCTAATCTGAGAGTTTATTGTGCTGATAGCAATGGAAATTGGGATTGGTTAAAAAATAATGATATTTATGAAACTTTAAACGGATATTGGAAAGCTGGCGTTAGAAGTTGCAAATTTAATATGACAGAATATCAATCTGATAGCTATAGTTACTTTATTGCTCAGGGGGGAATGCAAGATATAAATAAACTAGTTACTGCTTGCAAGAAAAAATTTGAGACATTAACTACTCCCTATGTTTATTATGTAAATGATTCATCTAGTTGGTTTCCAATTGCTTCTCATGAAAATTGGATATTAAATAGTATAATTACAATTAAATCTATTTTGCCTTCCTCATTTATTCCTATAAAAAGTAATTTAAATTTTGTCATGATTTATCCAAATAAATCATTTATAAATAAAAATGATATTTCTAATGACCCAAATTGCTTTAAATAAAATTAAAGTGATTCCTTTTAGTGGACAATATGCTATGAACTTAGGCGTTCATATAGAAGGGTTGTCCCATGGTAAAGAAGAAATCAGTTAAAAGTCAATATTCTCTTGAGTTTAAAAACCAAGTCCTTGAAGTCTTAGAAAATAGCCCTAAAAGCATGGCTCAGATAGCTAGGGAGTTTGAGGTTTCCTACCCCACTCTGAATAGCTGGAAGCGTTCTATTGGCGAAAAGGAAAATTCAAATATAAAGAAAAACTCTGACGAATTGAAAAAGCTAAAGCGAGAATACGAGCTTTTAAAAAAGGAAAATGAAATCCTAAAAAAGGCGGCAAGCTTCTTTGCAAAGCAACTCGATTAAAATACGAGTTTATATTGCTAGAGAAGCTTAATTATCCTATTCTTTTACTTTGCAAAGTAATGTGCGTTTCTAAAAGTGGATTTTATAAATGGCTTGAGTGTAAAGATAAAAATCATCAATTTGAGTTTAGCCTTGAAGAAGAAATAAAAAAAATACATACTTCTTCAAGGGGTACATATGGAAGACGGCGAATTTTATCAACACTTAAAAAGTCATTTATTAAAGTTGGAAAAAAACGAATATCCAAGATTATGAAGAAACTAAATCTGAATGGGGTCGGCAAACCTAAATTTAAAACAACAACAAAGGTTGATAGGCAAGCGATACATTTTCCGAATTTAATTTCAGGGGATTTTACTTCCTATAAGCCCAACGAACTTTGGACCAGCGATATTACTTATATTCCAACGAAAGAGGGCTGGGTTTATTTGTGCATAATATTGGATACTTTTTCAAGAGCAATAATTGGTTGGAGCATGCAAGATAATCTAAAAAGAGAAATTGTTTTGAATTCACTAAACATGGCATACAAAAAAAGATCTCATTTTCCAAATGGAATAATTTTTCATAGTGACAAAGGATCACAATATTCAAGTAAAGAAGTTAGAAAATATTTAAAATTAAATCATTTTCATCAAAGCATGAGCAATAGCTGCTATGAGAATTCTATTACAGAAACATTTTTTTCCACTCTAAAAAAAGAATTGGTACATCGATGCAATTTTCTTACTAGAAAAGAAGCAAAATCTTCGATTATAGAATATATTGAGGTGTTTTATAATCGAATTCGTGCGCACTCTGCCCTTGATTATCTTGCACCATTAGAGTATGAAAAAAATTATGAAATTTAACCGTCCACTTTTCGGGGATCACACC
>NZ_CP017834.1:392836-439489 GCF_001907975.1 Silvanigrella aquatica | reverse complement strand
TTTGTCCAATTTATGTGGCTCGGATCATGCGATGATTTATATTAATGAAACAAATTCTGAAAAAATAAAAGATAATTTAATGGAAATATTTGAAGGCTTCTTAAATGCTTTTGCGCAGCCTGTCGTTTTTGATGAAGCTGAAAATATTTCTATTAAAAAAGGCTAAAAAAAAGTAAATATTAAGCAATTTTTTCTTAAATTCGTTCAAACAAAATAGGCGTTATCTTGCTTGATTTCGAAGATGCGCATTAAGAATGCGTAATTTAAATCAACCGCACAACAACTCTTCTCACTCTTCTTTTACTGACTTCAACAATTTCCATTAGGATGTTATTAATTGTTAACTTATCGCCTGATTTAGGAATTTGGCCAAAATGATGAAGGATTAAACCAGCGAGGGTATCAAATTCATTGGGCATAAATCCTTTTATCATATCGTCGACTTTTAAATCGAAAAAGTCGCAGAAGTCGTCAATGTGAATTTTGCATTCCACTAAATATTGATTGGCAACTTGAGTAGGTCTGATAGCATCTTCTTCGTTATCAAATTCATCTCGGACTTCGCCCACAATTTCTTCAAAAATATCTTCCATGGTGACAATGCCACTTGTGCCGCCATATTCATCTAAAACAATGGCCATATGTTGTTTGTGACGTTTCATTTCTTGGAAGAGGTGATCGACGGGTTTGGTTTCAGGAATGAACATGACTTCCCGGCGAATTTCAGAGACATTAGCTTCGTAACAGCTAGGTTCGCCGTGATGTTTCTTTAAAAAAAACAGAGCGTCTTTTGCGTGGATAGTTCCCGTGATATTATCAATTTTGTCTTCGTAGACAGGGATGCGCGAGAGCCCGGTTTCTCTGAATTTTTCAATAGCGTCGACAATTTTCATGGATTGGGGAACGGCTGTGAGGTCGATGCGGTGTACCATGACTTCCCGTACGACGGTATCTCCTAATTCAAAAATGCCAGAAAGCATATCGTGTTTTTGTTCGGGAATGACTCCTTCTTTTTCACTGACATTAATTAAAAACTCAAGTTCTTCTTCTGTTATTTGAGGATCTTGGCCGTTTTTATTGCTGCGAGAAAAAAAGGAAGTGATATAATTGCTAATAAAAGTCATAGTTAAAGTGAAGGGTAGTAATATATAATAAAAAATTTTATAAATTGTTAATATCGGTATGATGATTTTAACGGCATGAGTTTTAGCAAAAGTTTTTGGAATAATTTCTGCAAATAAAACAATTAAAATAGTCATTAAACCTGTAACCATAACAATATTAGTATTGCCAAAATGTGTGCGAATAATATCGTCAACAAAAATGGAAGCAAAAATATTTGCTAAATTATTACCGATTAAAAGTGAAGCAAGGACTTTGTGAGGTGAGTTTAACCATAAAGTTAATGCTTGCGCCGATTTCTTTCCAGATTCACTTAAATGTTTTGCTTTTAAACTAGATATGCTTGTGGCAGCAGTTTCTGTCATTGAAAAAAAAGCAGAGATGCAGAGGCTAAATATAACGATACCAATGCCAGCCAACAAACTTTCCATGAATTGTCCTTTTATTTGCGAGAAAGAGAAACATCGCACCAATCCGGTTTTCCGAGCTCATTATGAAGCTCTTTCTGCAAACTATTTTCTAAATTTGTCATGACCTTCCATGCGCTTTGATTTCGCTCATGATCAAATCCCTTTAAGTGAACGATGCCATGAATGATCATGCGCTCTAATTCTTGGGAAATGGAGACACGCGACTGTATCGCTTGATTAAAGCAAACAGGAAGGCATATAAGAATATCTCCTAAATAAGAATACTCTGATTGGTCAGTTAAATCATCTGTACAGGGAAAACTTAGCACATCGGTAGGATAATTTTTGCCTCTGAAGTACGAATTTGTAGACAGCATTTCTGTTTCATCGCAAATCCGGATGCCCATTTCAGTTGAGAAATCACAAGTTAGGGATAAAATAAAAGTTATTCTTTTTTTTAGTTTTAATAAGGAAACAGAACAGTTTATTTTTTCATCGCTAATAAGGTAACTGCCATCTTTCGTTTTTTTTATTCTGTTGTATTTTTTTGTAGAAAAAACAACAGAGGGCTTGAATTTTATTTTCTTTACTTTATTCATGAATTCACGTTCTATAATAATTCGTTTAAATAAAAGGGACTAGGTAACTCAATTATTTTACCTTAGCATAAAAGCAGCGAAAACCGTTTTGAGAAAAACTGATGCAGGCATCTGAATTGCCATATCCAGCAAAAAACTCCCCATTTGTTTCTCCGATTGGAAGATTTTTTGCTAACAGTTTTCCTGTTTCGGGATTTACCATGTAAATTTGTCCTCTTGAACTCGCCGCTAAAAGAACTCCTGATTTTGTGAGGAAAAGACTCATAATAGGTGAAGAATCATCTGTTAGGTTTAAAGACCACTGGGCATTTCCTGATTCTAAATTTAAACTTACGATTTTTCCTGTTGCTGATCCCAACAATACATTTTCTTTGTATATTTTTGGTTGTGCAACGCTTCCTATTGGGTAACTCCACAGCGATGACTTAGCATCGAGGGAAATATTTTGTGTTATACTTTCGGCATTGGAAACAATGATATTGCGTTCGTATAAAAGTGGTTTTGCTGCCAAGGAACTAAAACGATCGGGACCCGCTGCCAGTTGGGTTTGCTCGCGTTGTGCCGCTGTCGCGCTCGGAACTTGCCAAGTCCACATGATACTTCCGTTCGTCGGATTTAAAATAAGAAGAGTGCCTAATTCTGTTCCGGCAATTACTTCTGAGCTTGTTGCTAAAAGGGCATTGGAACCCATGCGCAAATTGGCATCGGGGGCAAGTCGCACGGTCCAAGCGAGTTTTCCTGTGCTCCAATTGATGGCTTGAATGTACTGATTAGCAGAAAATAAATACGCAAAGCCATTTTGTACGATAGGAGTTCCTACAAACTGAGAGGAAGAAGGAAATACCCATTTTATTCCTTGCGGCAGAGGAAGGTTATGAGCTGATGTAGAAGAGGTTGTTCCGCTTGCTTTACCTTGTTCCGTATAAATGGGCTTAGGTCTGAATGACTTCATATATTTTCGGGAATTTGCCCCCCAAAGTGCGGTATTGCTTTCGCCTAGTTGAGGTAAAAATTTATTTTCAATATTTGCTTCAGCGCGAATGAGAAAACCTTTTGATGTTCCGATGAGCCAAGAGTTATCAGAAAAAATAGGGGTTGTAGAAAGAGAGCCAGGAATAGGATAACTATTTAAATATTGTCCATTTCTATTAAGATCAAAACAATTTAAAGTATTTGTTTCAGGAGAAGCTCCGCATACGGGGCGGGGCATGTTGACAATATAAGATGGATTTAAATTTATTTTATTTTCCATCCTTTTTTTTATAATTTCTTTTTGATTTTCAATGGTAAAGGGATGATAGGAGAAAAGCCCCCCAAAGGTTGAAAAAGTTTTTTGAAAGGGCATGACGACTATGGGGCGTGTCGATTGTGAACCTGCAGGACCAGGGGAATACGCTCCCAAAACTTCTAAGATTTCGGGTTTTGTGGTGACGAGACGAATTTCAGCAAACGAGAAAGCAGGAGAGGATAGCCCTAAAGAAAGCATGAAAACAGAATATCTAGATAAATTCATTTAAAAAATTTCCTAATGCTTTTATTTATTATTTATGATTCTAAATAATTTAGCCATATTTTAGCTTGTTGTTTAATTTGTGAGCCTGCATTTTGATTTAATGGATTTGCAGAATTAGAGGAATCGGGATTCGATATAATTTGATTTAATATCTTTAATGCTTCGGCTTTATTTCCAGAATAATATAATATTTGGGCTCGTAAAAAGCGCGCTTGATCGGGAAAAGGATTTTGAGGAATTTCTTCTACAATTTTTAATTCAAGAAGAGCTTTTTGATCGTCTTTTTCTGCAGCATAAATTCCAGCAAGTGCTGTTCTTACGCGAACTTGAATGAGTGGTTGGTTGCTTGCTGTTTGGACAATGGGCTCAAGAATTTCTTTTGCTTTCAAATTTAAATCATGAGTTATATAATAGTTTCCTGCTCTGATGCCAGCGAGCCAACCCATAGGTTCCGATGCGTAAGTTTTTGCAAATTGTGCAAATTGTTCCATGCTTTTTGCGTTGTCTGCTTTTACATTTGCGGGTAAATTTCCCTTAGCTTCCGTATATTTTTTTTGAAATTCTAAATTTTCTTGATTGTATATTTCTTCAATGGCTGAATATTCTTTTGCTAATCTTTGATTTTTAGAAGTCACAAATTGATTATATATTAAAATACCAATTCCAAATAAAATAACAGAAGCAATTAAAGAAATTAAAGTCCATTTTCTTCTTTGTGCAGTTCGGATGGCGCGGTAAGAAGTTTCTTCAAATAATGTATTTTCAGAACTTCTTTTTGGATTGATAAGAGTTGATTTAGATGCATCTTGATCGAGAGATGAATTTCGTAACAAACGAATCACTTTAGGACTCCTGTATCGAGCAAAAATATGAAAAAGCCTGATAACAAAATGATTTCAGGCATTCGCTTCGTAATTACTATCACAGATAATAAAAATTGTAAGCAATTCCCTTAAACAGGGGAGGATAGGAATTCATTTTTGCATTGTTTGTGACAAAACTTTAGCACAAGGCTTTTCATTTCATACACCATGGGGTAGGAATTAGCTATAATGATATTATAAATTCAAACAAGTCTCTTGGTTAGAGCTTGGCTGGCCATGGAGGGTCTGTGTCATGCTAGTATTGACACGAAAAGTCGGTGATGTCATTGCTATTGGCGACAATATAAAAATTATCGTTATGGCAATAAAAGGGAAGCAGGTTCGCTTAGGTATTGAAGCGGATCGTTCTACTGTTGTGCATCGCGAAGAAATTTATCAAAAAATCAAACAGGAAACCAATGCGGCTTCGCAAAGTACGGTTGACTCCTCCACCGTGGCAAAAGAACTTTTGCAAGGTAAAAATGGCAATGAAGATAATTCAGCAAAAGAGAAAAAAGGGATAAAAATAATTAGAAAATCTACTGATAAAAAATAAAAAATTATTATTTTTGAAGTTGCCCATGTACAATAGAGACATCTCCTCCCATTTGAGTTAATTTTTCAACAATATTATCGTATTTTCTTTGAATTTCTTGAATATTAGATAACATCGTTGTGCCCGATGCTACAAGACCTGCAATAACTAAACACATTCCGGCGCGGATATCTGTGGGCATTCTAAAATTCCCACCTTTTAAAGGAGTGGGGCCATGGATAATGGCAGAGTGAGTGTGATTTTTATTTTTAAAACGGCAGGGAGCTTCACCTAAACAAGTTGAAAATAAATTAATATTTGCACCCATGCTGTTAAGGTAACGGGTGTAACTCAAACGATCTTCAAAAATAGTTTCGTGCAAAATACTAATGCCATCTGCTTGAGTAAAAAGAACCATAAAAGGCTGTTGCCAATCGGTCATAAACCCAGGATGCACTTCCACTTCAATATGGCTATTTTTTAATCGTTTTCCTTTTGGGCTGGAAACATAAATTCCTTCTGAATTGACACGAAATTCAGCGCCCATTCTTTGAATATAATTTAAAAAACTATACAGAGGATCGTGAGGAATTTTTTCCAACAGAACATTGCCACCGGTTGCTAACGCGGCGCAGGCAAAACTCACAGCCTGATTGCGATCGGGCATAATTCTTAATTCACATCCTTTTAATCTTGAAACACCTTGTATTACATAGGTTCTATTTGCATTAATTGTGATGTCAGCCCCCATTTTTTGCAGCATTTTAACCAGTTCAGTAATTTCAGGTTCGATGGCAGCATTTTCAATAATGGTTCTGCCTTTTGCAAGAGTAGCCGTAATAATTAAGTTTTCTGTGGTCATGACGCTGGGGAAAGGCAAGATAATATGAGCGCCTTGTAGGCCATGTTCATCAACGGAAATATGATAAAGATCGCCATCAAGTTCGACATGGGCTCCCATTTCTTGAAGGCCTTTAATGTGAAAATCAACGGGGCGTTTTCCTATTTTATCGCCACCTAAGGCCCCATAAATATAAGCGCTACCAAAACGATGCAGCAAAGCTCCTACAGCTAAAATTGAAATTCTATTTTTTTGACAAATTTCTCGTGAAATAGAATTTTTGGAAAGGCCATAGGCGCAGAGACGTACGGTGTGTTCGTCTACATATTCCACTTCGCCGCCCAGGTGTGCAAATAATTCTTCCGCAATTTTGCGCTCATTTACGGCGGGAGCGTTTTTAATCAAAACATGTTCATTTGTTAAAAGTGAAGCAATGATGCATTTTGTGACTTGATTGCTGCTACCTGCAATGGAAACACGGCCTCCAGACAGTTTTTGGCCGCCATTGATTTTTAAGAGTTGTTCAGTCGTCATATTTTTCCTTAGATTACAAACTCATTAAGTTTATAAATATTTATTGCTCTATGCATCGGTATGCCGCTTTTTTTCTAAAAAAATAGAACATATCTCTGTCAGGAAGAGCCTTCCTAGGTTTTTATAAACGTGAAACGAAAAAGCAGAAAGTAGCTGAGGAAGAAATTATTTAAATTTTAATTAAAATGGGAGTTTTTTATAAAAAGAAAAAATGGTGGGTGCTTAGGGACTCGAACCCCAGACCCTCGCCTTGTAAGGGCGACGCTCTAACCAACTGAGCTAAGCACCCGCAAAATCGCATTTTGCGAAAAACTGACTTCCTTGCAGAACCAAAAATGGTGGGTGCTTAGGGACTCGAACCCCAGACCCTCGCCTTGTAAGGGCGACGCTCTAACCAACTGAGCTAAGCACCCGCAAGTAACATCAAGTTAGGTTTATTTCACTATGCGACCTACCAAGCATTGTCAACAAGCTTTCTTGGTTTTTTTTAAAATGCTCCTGTGTAAAGCCTAAAAGTTCTTTTATTTTCAAGTCTTTTATAAAAGGGTTTTTTATATTTGATATAGATTTATAAGATGAAATACCCAGTTTATCAATTAAGAAGAGGGGGAATGCGGGTACAGGCCAATCTGTAGCAAATAACAAACGGTGGGATAAAATATTTTCCTGAGCGTTTTTAAATAATTGCAGTGAAGAGCGTACTCGAGAAGGGTTAAATAAGCCGGATGTGTCCAAAAAAAAGTTTTCGAATTTTCCTGCTAATTCATGAGCCTCAGTCATTTGGGACGGAGTTCCTCCATGCGCTGCAATCACGACGACGCCAAGCTCTAGAGCCTTTTTTAATTTCTGAATATGGTTGAATTTTAACCAGTCTTTTCGGGGTTCTGCAAATGTGTACTCGCGATCGGTATGGCTCAGAAGAGGAATTTTGTAGTGCTTTAAAGCTTCAAAAAAGGGCAAGCATAAATTGCTTTCAGGGTCGATGCCCATGGCTGAAGGAAGCCATTTAATTAAAAATGCACCCCTTTTTGCTGCTTTTTCAAGTTCTTGAAGAGCATCTTGGCGATAGGGATGAATGGAGGCGCCATGGAGTAGGGTGCTTGGAAATTGTGAAACAGCTTCAGCGCCCCATTCATTGGGCACGTACAGTTGAATGAGATCGAGCTGTATTTTTCCTTTTTCGTCATAAACGGCATCAAAGCATAAGGTTACAGCTTTGCTAATGGTTCCTGACTCTTTTACTAAATTAGAAATTCTTTTTATCCAAAGTAAATCGATATCATTTATCATTTGATCGGCAGTGATTTTTTGTGATTTTTTTAAAAAATAAAATGTAGGTCTTTTTTGAAAACGAGAACCTAAAACGATGCCAGATTGGTTGCACCCCGAACCAGCTAGATGAACATGGAAATCAATGAGCATAAAAAATCACCTAATAATTAGCATGAGCATTGGGATTTCTAACAAATAATTTAAACAATAAATAAAAAGTAAACATGATTATGAGTCCTTCCCAACCTTCTAATTTAATAATGGGATGCGAAGACACAAGGGCAAGGGCAAAACCCAAACTACTGAGTAACCAACACGCAATAAGAACCCAACGGCATATAAAAAAAGCATGCCAAGAAACAATGAAAATATAGGGTATAATATTTGTTCTCATTTGCAATCTTGTTTCGACTAATTGTGAGTTCCAAAAATTAAAGTAGAGAGATATAATACATATTTTACTAATACCAAGAGATATAATATTTTTTGCTTCTGAAGCATTAATTGAGAACATAAAATAAGTGATAATAAAAATTGCTATAATAATGACCGAGGGGAGCTTTTTATTTTCAAAATGATAACAAATATGTAAAGTTATTCTTGATAAAATAATATTATATGCTAATAAATATATACCAATAATAATTAAAATAAAATTAATTTCAGTTAAGCTAAAATTTTTCGATAAAAGAACTTTTAAAGCAAATCCTTCGGAAATACTTAAAAATAGTAAAAAAGTAACAGAAGAAATTAAAATAAAAAATAATGACAATCTTTTTTTTAAAAGATGATGTTTTCTTTTATAATAATCTGCGCTTAATTCGCGGCTTTTGTCTTCCATTCTAAAAAATCCTTTTCAAGGGATGATATGATATTTTGTCCCTTTGCGAGTAATTCTATTAATCTGTCGAAAGCTCCAATACGGTTAGGCTCTATAAATCTTTCATCTTTTGAAATTTTATAATCCGGTTCCATTGCATGTTGAAGAGATACTTTTTTCTCATCTAAGCTTTTTTTATAGCTTATAGTAAAGTCTGTTTTATAATTATTTAGCTTGTCTTTTTCAGTGAGTAATTTTTGCATTGAAAAAACAATTAAACTATTATCTGAATTTGTGAGATCATTAATAAATTGCTCAAATGCGTAAAGCTCAAAATTTGTTCCCGAACGCAGTCGAAAAAAAGTTTCTTCAAAACAGAGCACAATAAGTGTTTTTTTGGGAAGTAAATTATTATAAAAATGAGCCCGCAACTTTTTTTCATGATTTTCATTATGAAAGTCATGAAGGTAATATTTTTTTATTTCACTCCAAAATAAGAAACTAGATTTAGGATTAAAAAGAATATTATGGATATAAATTAAGTTTTTAGCTTCGGCTGAAAATTCTAATTCTTTAGGTATGAGATTAAAATTATTTCTATAAATTGTTGTTGAAAAAAATTTTATCATAAAGGCAAGCGCATATTGAACGCTTTCTGCAGATGAGGAAACCTCATGCCATGCTAAAATGGGTGTATCGACCATCCCTTTTTTTAAAGGCCAATAGGGTTCAATTTTATGAAAGGGAATAGCTGTTATTTTATTATTTTGCAGCAATTTCTTGAGATAAGCGCATTTGCAATCGTATTGAGTTGGGGCGGCTTGTTGCTGTTCAAATTTAAGATAAAAACCGTCACAATTGATTTTATTTTTTGAATTACTTTGAGGGCATGGAAGATTTGTTAAAAAATCATTTAAATTTAAAAAACTGTTTGTTTGCTGATTTTTTCTTGTTTTTTTTATAAAATCATTAATCTCATAAACAATACTTTTAAGTATTTGTTCTCTAGATTCCATCACGAATAGTGCTCCTCTCCAATAGACTTAACGAAATAAGTCTCTATCCTTGAAATAAGTCTCCCTGACGAGACTTTGACGATCTAGAATTACAAAATGATTCCCTTTAAACTTATCATAGCCTTTTTAGTTTTCTAAATAGGAGCAATCTGCGGAGTTTAATACATGATTTTGCGATGCCTAACCACTCGGAATATGTTGAAAGCCCTAATTATTCAGATGACTTTTTATTCTTCGCTTTGTTTGGCAAGCGCAGAACCTTTAGAAGATGACCAAATAGCAGCAAATGCCACTCCCCTTTTACCTAATTTAACACAGATTCAAGCTTCTGATACTAATTTAAAAGCATTTCATAAAATACCTGCTTCTTTTATAAGCTTAGGTCGCCAGCCTTCTGCCTATGCCCTGATTGTAGAAAAACTGCAACATAAACTGAGCGTCTATCGTACAAATCAGTTTGGTGACTACGAAATTGTAAAGACTTATCAAGCCGTCACAGGAAAAAGACAAGGAGATAAACGCTCTTCAGGGGATAAAAAAACTCCTGAAGGGATTTATTTTATTACAGGTAAAATTGAAGGAGACAAGCTTCCCTCAAAATATGGCCCCGGGGCACTGACATTAGACTATCCGAATATTTTTGACCAAAGACTCAGTAAAACGGGATATGGCATTTGGATTCATGGTGTTGAAGATGACACAAGAATTGATAAGCCCTTTGATACCGAGGGATGTGTTGCCTTAAAAAATCAAGACTGGCTTGATTTAGAAAAATACATCTCTCCCTTTGAAACTCCTGTCATTATTACGAAAGAAATGACTGTATGGGATTCTCCTAAACAATTAGAAGAACAAAAAATAGCAATCACTTCTATGCTTGATTCATGGAAAAAGGCATGGGAAAATTCGGAATTAGATTCTTATTTAAAATTTTATTCTGATTCCTTTAGGACATTAGGAAAAAATAAAATTCAATGGTCACAAATTAAATCCAGTTTAAGTTCTGTTCGTAAAGGAAAAATAAATATAGAAATAAGTGAGCCCAAAATATTATCATTTGAAGATCAAATTTTCATTTCATTTTTACAAAGATATCGTTCTCCTGAAAAAGAAGATTTTGGTAGAAAATTTCTTTATTTGAAAAAAGAAAATGATGATTATAAAATAATATCTGAAAAGTGGATCCCAGAAGATAAGAACAAAGAACTTTTAAGCGCTTTAGTAGGGCAAAATACTGATGAATACAGGAACAAATAGTTTAAAAAAAAATATAAGAAAATTTAATTTAATATTTTTTATTGATCATGAAAAAACATATCATTTTAAAATTCACTTGGTTTTAGTAAAAATTATTTTTTCATTCATGGTTATTTTAGTTGTCTCTTCAATTGTATCTATTTTTTATAGTATTTCCGTTTTTAAAAAAAGCCAGGATCAAGAAAAATATATTATTGGTTTCAAACAAGAACTCTTAAAAAGTTATTTTGAAAATTATATATTTAAAGAAGATAAAAGAAAAGACAATGAATTTTCAAGGTCAGAGGTTTCTAAGCCGGAAGCAATGAATAAAAATTCAATTGTGAAAAATGAATCTGATAAATTACAGCAAACAGGAACTGATTTTGAAAAAGATGATAATGTAAAATTAGATTCTGATAAATCTAATTTAAATAATAAGTCTACAAAAGAAGATATTTTAAAACTGGATCAAACAAAAAAAATTCCTATTCCAAATGAAGTGGCTAAGGTTGAACCTGCAAAACCGACTGTGCCTAATGCTGAAAACTCTAAAACTGAGCCTGTCGTTCGTATTATTGAAAACAGTGCTATAAAAATTGAAAATCCAAAAATAAGTCAAGAAAATGACACCACTAAAATAAGCTTTTCATTATCAAATACAAATTCTGAAAAAAACTCTATTTCAGGAAAAGTTTGTGCAGTTATATTTGCTACAAATGAAAAAGGTGAAAATATAATATATAAAATCCCTCAAACAATTGTTTTAAACTCTCAAAATATTCCTTTGTCATGTAAAGAAGGTGAGCAGGTTCGATTTAGTAGATTAAGACCTACTGAATTTATTATCAATAAGGGAAAATCTTCATTAAATATCAAAAAGGTAAATATCTTTTTTTCTAATGGTGATGATAAAGGAATTATCTTGAATAGTTTTTAAATAAATTGTGTTCAAAATTTTCACGTCTTAGTATTTCTCTATTCTGTCGATAGGAAAACATTGCATAGCAATGAGGCCTATTGATGAGAATTGTGACAAAATCTACATTTCTATTTATTTTAATTGTTTTTCTATTTTTGCTGATTTCGTGCGGTCTCCAAAATAGAATTGTGCAACAAGATGATAATATTGGCAATATAAACGATGTTATCATGTATTCTTCAGGTTGGGGTTCCTATGGTTATCCGATAACAATTGACATAAGTACACAAATTACAAATGAAAATGCAAAATTATTAGGTTATATTCAAAATGCCGTGAATACATGGAACAATGCCATTGGCAGAAATATTCTAGTTTTAAGGACAAATATTGATGCGTATACGGGAAATTCTTTTCCAAATTTATATGCTCCCTTTCAAGTTGCTTATAAGGCTCTTTATTATGATCAAATGTCTGGAGGTCGTGGTGGTTGGGTCAATAATACAGGAAAAGATACTAATGTGATTGCCACGACAATATTTCAAGCACAAAATAACACTATTTTTGGTGCTAATATTCGTTTTAACAGAGATTCTTATATTTTTGGAGATACCACCGCGGATTCTAACACAAATACACAGTATATAGCGGATTTAGAGAGCATCGCCTTGCATGAGTTAGGTCATATTTTGGGACTAGGGCATGCTATTAATGAGTCAGAAAGCGTCATGTACCCTTATATTGGCGTAGGTCCCAGCAGTTTCAGTTCTCCAACAACAGCACGCTGCCTTTCTGCAAATGATATTCAGAGAATTCGTGCAATTTATCCTGGCGGAGCATCTGCAAATTTGAGCTGTATGGTAAATTAGGAATACAAATTTTTTTAGAAAGAAAATAATTATTTTAATTTAAGACTTTCAAAAATCAATCGGCATCTTTCTTTTGAAATTTTATAATATCCATTTAAATTAACTAAAAAAATAATAAATATAAAGATAAAAATATATTCATGAGAAAATATAAAGTTAAATTTTTGTGGTTCTGATATTTCTGTGCCCTTATGATTTATAAAATATGTCGGCAAAAATACTAAATTCCATCCTAAATGGATTCCCCAGGAAAAAGATATATTTGAAAAAATTAAATATCCAATAATTCGAATAAAACCAAAAATAAATAAAAACTATTAAACTCCCATTTTAAACCTAATATCTCTAGATAATTATTCTTCCTAAGAATTAAAAACAAGCTTAATAGAGATAGCCATGGTCCTATATAGCCAAAAAATTCGTAAGAATAAGTTAAAATAAATTGAAGTATAATTGAAATTATAATGACATGATTTAAATTTTTATTTTCGTAAGAAATTAAATTTATATTCATATTTTTAATATATTTTCCATAATTAATTTTACTACTACTTTAATTCATTTTCGTTAATAACCAAGCGTAGTGTATTTTTTTATATATTGATAATTTTCATCATATTTTTCGGAAAATTGAAATTTGGTGTGATCCCCGAAAAGTGGACGGTTAAATTTCATAATTTTTTTCATACTCTAATGGTGCAAGATAATCAAGGGCAGAGTGCGCACGAATTCGATTATAAAACACCTCAATATATTCTATAATCGAAGATTTTGCTTCTTTTCTAGTAAGAAAATTGCATCGATGTACCAATTCTTTTTTTAGAGTGGAAAAAAATGTTTCTGTAATAGAATTCTCATAGCAGCTATTGCTCATGCTTTGATGAAAATGATTTAATTTTAAATATTTTCTAACTTCTTTACTTGAATATTGTGATCCTTTGTCACTATGAAAAATTATTCCATTTGGAAAATGAGATCTTTTTTTGTATGCCATGTTTAGTGAATTCAAAACAATTTCTCTTTTTAGATTATCTTGCATGCTCCAACCAATTATTGCTCTTGAAAAAGTATCCAATATTATGCACAAATAAACCCAGCCCTCTTTCGTTGGAATATAAGTAATATCGCTGGTCCAAAGTTCGTTGGGCTTATAGGAAGTAAAATCCCCTGAAATTAAATTCGGAAAATGTATCGCTTGCCTATCAACCTTTGTTGTTGTTTTAAATTTAGGTTTGCCGACCCCATTCAGATTTAGTTTCTTCATAATCTTGGATATTCGTTTTTTTCCAACTTTAATAAATGACTTTTTAAGTGTTGATAAAATTCGCCGTCTTCCATATGTACCCCTTGAAGAAGTATGTATTTTTTTTATTTCTTCTTCAAGGCTAAACTCAAATTGATGATTTTTATCTTTACACTCAAGCCATTTATAAAATCCACTTTTAGAAACGCACATTACTTTGCAAAGTAAAAGAATAGGATAATTAAGCTTCTCTAGCAATATAAACTCGTATTTTAATCGAGTTGCTTTGCAAAGAAGCTTGCCGCCTTTTTTAGGATTTCATTTTCCTTTTTTAAAAGCTCGTATTCTCGCTTTAGCTTTTTCAATTCGTCAGAGTTTTTCTTTATATTTGAATTTTCCTTTTCGCCAATAGAACGCTTCCAGCTATTCAGAGTGGGGTAGGAAACCTCAAACTCCCTAGCTATCTGAGCCATGCTTTTAGGGCTATTTTCTAAGACTTCAAGGACTTGGTTTTTAAACTCAAGAGAATATTGACTTTTAACTGATTTCTTCTTTACCATGGGACAACCCTTCTATATGAACGCCTAAGTTCATAGCATATTGTCCACTAAAAGGAATCACTTTATCTATTGGAGTATCAATCTTCTTCAAAATGCTCAGAAACCCAACATTCTAGCTTTAGCGGTTCGCGATAATACGTTTTACCGACTCAAATTAAATGAAAATGAATAATAAAATTGATAAATTGGACAAGTTTTTTTGAAGACAAAAATTTAGTCTATTTAATACATGAGATCAAGTACTCATGATTTATCGCGAGCATTCTGGGATCTAAGTTCTTGGCAGAGCTACTCGTTCTTGGTTATAGTTTTGTAGATGTTCTTTAAATAAAATGTTAAAGCTAAATTTTCAATATGTCACTTATTCTTTTTGCTGTGAAATGAATAAGGTTCTTTGATTGTAGATAATTGCATTTCTGAATCAAATTTTCATCATTTGTTAAAAATATCTCGCAAAAAGTTGCTGAAGCGGCAATTGTATTATCGTACCAATTTCCTTTATCTACTCGGAGCATTTGCGCATTTGGACTCCCATCGCTATTTGGCAATAGATTGCCAAGTGCCGTCAATTCAGCAAGACAACTCCACGTATAAAGAAAGCGAAATCTAGCGGGTGATTGGATTATTTGTGCGGAGGTAATTGAATTGCATTTTAATTGCTCTAATAATAAATCTAAAAAATGGCATTCTACTTTTGGACCATCATAGTTTTTTATGATCAAGCTAATATCTTTCGTGGAAAGATTTGAATTCCCATTTTTAATAGATTCTAAGAACCGAGCTTGTGCATTTAAATCTACGCTTTGATAGGTTTTTTCTTTCCATAAAGTAGCACTTTTTTTTATCCCTTCATCTGAATTTCGATATTGTATTTTTAATAATTCTGGATTGGAAAGTAATGACTTAAATTTACTTGTGATCTTCACTGATTCTAAAGGAGTTGATTTAATAATGTTTTTTATTTCGGTTTTAAAAAATTCTTCTGGCATCATCATCCATGCAGAATATTTGATTCCTAAATCTTTCCATATTTGTCTAAGTTTTTTAAAGTCTTCAAGAACTTTCTCTTCGCTTTCATTTGCCATCAGTTCAGCTGCGATTAATTCAGAAAATATAAGCCTTTTTTTCTCTTTTTTAATCCAATTGATAAGTTGAGAACTTAAATTTTTTCTGAATACTTCAAAAAGGGCAGATGAATCTATGAAGACATCATGGGATTCTACTTGGGACATTTCTCTCTCCTTTTTTATCTTAATCCTCAAGAGTTTTTACAGAATTTCCTAGATCTTGAAGAGAGGGGGTAACATATTTTTGGGTTGTGGTGAGTGATGAGTGCCCTGCCAGAGTCGACACTTTTTCAATTGATTCTTTTTTATCTAGGAGAGTTTTGCAAAACGTATGGCGCAAGCGGTGCGGGGTGATTCTCTTTTTAGCATCCATATTCAATGAACTGCTTAAGGTATAGAAAAGTTTTAAGACTCCATTTTCTGTAAGCCTTCCACGTTTGCCATGAAATAAATATTCGTCCGTAGGATTTTTTAAAGTCCAAAGTTCTTGGAGCACTTTCCTTGCCACCGCATTTAAGGGGACAAGCCGCATTTTTTGGCCTTTGCCTTTGCATACTTTTAAAAGCCCTTCATATCTTCCAAGTTCAATATCCTCCCACTTGAGGTTCACAAGCTCTGAAACCCGAAGGCCCGTGTGGAAAAGTAAGGTGATAATAGCCTCATCCCGTTTCACGCCATTTTTCTCTACAAGCCTAAAAAGGGCTTTGAGATCATTTTTCATTATCCAGCGAGGCGCAAGAGGTTGGGAAGTGGGGCGGTTTGGGGAGTCTGGGATTGGATTTTTCCGGAAGCCTTCTTTTAAGGCCCAAGATAAAAACCTTCGAAGTGTTATGAATTTCCTTTGGATAGTGGCAGGGGAAGATTGGCCCAAGTATTCCTTATAGCTTTTCAATTCAATGCTTGTGGCATCGACAAGCAAACTATATAGGGTCGTTTCCACATTCTGCCCTGATATCTCAATTTCTTTTAAGTGTCTTAAGTAATCGCAAGGTCTAACTTGTAAGCCTTTATCGTATGGGGAGATGCCCCTTTCAGCTTGAGGCTATTTGTGAATAAGTCCAACAAATTTTTTAGTTCCATAGGCTTCCTTTCCTCTTAAAAAATTATCCTGCCAATTTTTGACCCTCTCCCGCGATACCCTTGGTATCCTTGGGTTTTTATGCAGGTCCAAACTTTTCCTTGCAGGTCAGGCATGAAATGAAAAAAGGCGCAATTTAGCGTTCCCGATTACAGTAACAGAATTTTTAGGGATTAGCAGGATAAGGGAACTTATCCAACCTAACTAGTGATAAAAGGAAATGAATTAATTAAATGGCTATAAGCTACAATGATAAAAATATTAATATCATAGCTGACCACAGATCATCCGTACGCCATTTAGGGCTGTGTCGTCACCATTATATTGCTGCTTTTCAACTCTTGTAATAAGTCCCAGAATGACTTGCCCTGTTGGACAATAATAAATGTGACTCCAATGACCCCAGTGTGTTCTTGTTTCAGCATGCGCAATCGAATTATTATTGCAAACTAACATCAAATCATTGGCTGCCGTATCGTCCTCATTACCTTTTTGAGGTTTAATTTGAATTGCAAATCCTTTTACAGGACCATTGCAATAAGCGGGTTTAACCCATGATCCCCATTTTGACATTGAGCTTGTCGCTCTTGCGCCACCTGAACAATGAAGAACAATTCCATTTAATGTAGTATTATCGCCATTAATTTGTTCTTCTTCTGATAATAAAGTATAGCCATCTACGAATTGTCCTAAAGGGCACTTATCATAAAAGCCCCAGTCACCCCAAAATCCATCTGTTTCAGGATAATATCCAGGAACAGATGGAATTATCCCCTGACTCAGATCAAGCTGCCTAGAGTTTTCAGCATATGCAAAAGTAGATGTAAAAAATAGAGTGAATAATATTTTAGCATGTAAATGTAATTTCATTTTTATTACCCTTTCATTCATTATCATATTAAAATTTGGAGCCTGTTGATAATTTCTACGATACGGGCAAGCAAGAGCACGAAATTGTTTTAAATGGTAAAATAAATTTCTATCAAATCCCTTTATGTAGTGAAAATGACCTCCTATTAGAATAAAATTAAATAGATTATAATATACATTTTCTAAAAAATATATATTTGTATTTTATAATAAATGATTTTAATTTAAGGCATCATGCCTTTTAAGAAAAAAATTCTATTTCAATGAAAATGAAACTTTCAACAGGCCTTAATAAGAAAAATATATTTTAGAATTTAACTTGTCAATGAAATATAAAATAAATTTAATAACTTGAGAATATTTCGAATAATAATATAAAATAAAAAAGTAATATAAATTAAATATTATTTTTAAATATTAAAAAAATTAAGCAAAAATTTTACCTTCAAATTTATTTTAAAAGGTGATTTGGAAAGATAATATTCTATATTTTCATTTGTCGATTAGTGAATTACCAAAATGGAATGTCAATAGTAAGATTGGGCGATCTGCGTAAGAAGCTGGAATAACACCCAGGAAAAATTTTCCTCTATTTTCCAAAATCAAAAATCCGATATTCAATTTAATTTTCAAACAATAACTGGGTAATAAATGAAAAATTATTATTTTAAAATTATATTATATTTATTCATATTAAATATTGCTAATACCTCTTTTGCAAAAGAGAATGTAGCAACAAAAGAATCACCCAATCGATTTACACTAACAAATGGGTATTTTGAAAGTTCCTCCAATTCAAATGAAGGAATGGCATATTTTCCCATGTCAGTTTATGAAACATATGACTGGATTTTTCGTAAATTATCTTTAGACACATATGGAATTGGGAGATTTTTATCATTATTAACCACTGGAATATTTCAATATTATTATTTTAATACAACTTATATTGATGTCCCTTTTCATGAATTTGGACATGCGACGCGCTATAGAAGCTATGGAATTAATAATATTACTTATTATGTTGACGATAATCATTCAGATCCCGCAAATTCATTTTTTGAAATGGTTATTAAAAGAGCTAACTATCCTAATCAGGGGGCATCGACGCAAGGATTTTTACCCAACCCAAATCCCACCGCATTAAATACATATTCTCTTATTTCCACAGCAGGTGGAATGAATAATGAAATTCTCTTAAGTAAACTAATCGCAGAAAGAATATATGATCGCGGGGGATCTGTTCCTGATTTCTTCTTTTATCTTAAAGATAGACTTTCCCCATATGATTATGTAAATTTAAATCCAACAGAAGTTACAGGAGGTGATCCTCAAAAAATTGAAAGTAAATATTCCAATATGGGAAAAAATATAACAAGAACAAATATGAGTGATGGATATTTATTTAGTTTGGTCGCAAGCGGTTCCTTTTATTCCATGATATTTGGAGATTTAAAATACTTATGGAATGGCGATCAAAATGTAAAAACTTTAGAATTTTTTGGAATATCTCTACCTGATTTTTATCAATATATTAATTCTAAAGGCCTCTCTATGGAGTCCGTTATTCATTTTAGAGCGACTAAAAATTTGAATTTTGGTTTTTCTTATGAAGCAATATATTTAGGTGATAATTACAATCAATTCACTCCGGATTTTCGCTATAATTGGGATATTGGTTCTGGATTTTTTACAAATTTTATTATTAAACCTCAAATGATAATTGGATATGGAAATAGCAATACCGATTTGGGGGGAAGCATTTTAACCGAATTAGAAGGAAAATATTTAGGATTATTTTTAAAATATACTAATTATAACACAAACACACTTTATGGTGAGAGAAATATTCCTCTTATAACTCAACCGAATGAAATATTAGGTGGAATATTTTCTAATTTACTTTGAATATAAAATATAATGAATTAGAAAAATTTTTAATATCACATTATTCTTCTGTATATGAGTAATGCGATATTATGCCTTTAGAAACCCATTTATGAAAATTTTTTGATATTTTTTGCTCATCTAAAGTATTGTCTGAATCAATAATTTTTTCAATACACAATCCTTCGGATATTTTCATTAAGATTCTCCACATTACTTGTGGAATATTTTCAGAATGAACCTCTCCTTTATTTTTATATATAATATAAAAATGACTTCTTTTAGGAATAAATTTTTTATTTCCCACACAATGAACAGCCCATCTCGCTCTATATAATACGACTGAGGGAGCTAAATATAATACAATTTTATTATGATTTTCAACAGGTATTTTTGAAATTTCAGAAAAATTAAAAGGAGTTATTTCATCTGAGTAAAATGACAATACTTTCAGCCATTCAAACTCTGCTAAATCTGAAAGGAATTTATATTCTATACTCCATTTAGATTGAGCTATAAAATTTGGAAGATTTGAACTAAAGTCATTTAAATTCCAATTCTGCGAAGGACTTCTCATTAAATATTCTTCAACCAACTCATAAAACATTTCTTGATTGAGTACTTGATAGACTTTAGGATAATCCTGTTTCAAAGTTTCATGCATTCTTATTTTATAAGCATTTTTATAAATTAAGAGTCTTTCTTCTACAGATATAGAGGACTGATTGACAATAGAGTTTTCTATCTCGTGATTAGAATTTAATGAACCACGTTTTAAAAAATCAGCAAACCTCTTTTGAAGAGTTAATATTGAGAACTTGTTCATTTTCTTGTTTCCTTATTTGAGCTATCTTCAATATTTCCGACTGGAGTTCTTCCCATTCTGGAATATTGTCATCGCGCTCTACCATGGTGCTCACATTTTTAAAGTGAGAAACAGACCAACGATAGAGTTCCCAAACTTCATCACAAATAGGAGCATCATGTGTGTCTATTAAATGCGTGCCCCTATTTGAGTGACCCGCTAAATGTATTTGACATACATAATCCTTTGGAAGAGCTTTCAGATATTCAAGAGGATTAAAACTATGATTTCTTGAATTTACATAAACATTATTAATATCAAGTAATAATCCACAATCTGCATTTTGGGTAAGTAAATTTAAAAATTCAATTTCACTCATCTCAGAGTTTTTAAACTGTAAATATGTAGACGGATTTTCTATTAAAATTCGTTGACCTAAAAAATCTTGCACTTGATGCAATTTACTAACAACAAGATTAAGAACTTCTTCTGTATAGGGCAACGGCAAAAGATCATGATAATTTTCACCTTGAACCCCTGTCCAGCATAAGTGATCCGAAACCCAAGCAGGTTCAATTTTATCAATAAGATCTTTTAAAGATTTTAAATAATTCATATTTACGCGATCTGTTGATCCTATATTTAAAGAAACACCATGAAGAATAACATCATAACGACTTCTGACTTTTTCTAAAATATTTAAAGGACGATACCCTTTAGAAGGGAGATTCCAATTCATGTAATTTTCTGAAATTACTTCAACCCATGAAACACATTGAGTTTTTTGAGTCAAAAACGCGTTGTAATGTTTAGGCCTTAGCCCAACACCCACACCAAGATCTCTAAAACCACTCAACATAATTAAAAACCTTTGTTGTTATATTATTTTATGAAATTAATCAAAAAATACTTATAATTAATTTCATTTTTATTAAAAAAATTTAATTTTATTTTTTTTCTCTTGAATTATCAATTACAACTGGTTTTTCTTCTGCCATTTTTTGCCCACATTCATTTGCAACACGGCAACTATGCTTGTCTTGCATTATTGCTTCTGCTTTATTCTCAGAAGAATTATTTGTTCTGTCAGTTGGATTGTGAGATGTATTTGTTTCAGTGTTAATTTCTTCAGAAGTATTTGATTTTGATGTGGAATTATGAGCAAAAGCAGCTCCACCAGATAATAATGCAGAGACAATAACTCCTGTAAAAACTTTTGAAATTTGTGGATTGCTCATATATAAACCTTTCTAATTAGTAGCGACTCATCATGAGCCGCTATTAATATGAGTGATAATAAAATTATTTTTTTTACAATTTTTTTTACTTTTTTTGAAAAAAATTTTTTTAATTATTTTTAACACTTGAAATTCAAGTAAAAATTGAGAATTTTTTATTATGCAAAACAAATTAATATATAATTTCAATTCAATTGAATTTATAGAAAAGCTCAGAAAAAAAGAGCACCAAGCTTTTAACTCATTAGTCAATGAGTACACAGAACAAATTTATAGAGCCGCTTTAGGTTTAGGATTTAATCAAAATGATTCTAAGGAGCTAACGCAAATAGTTTGGACGACACTTTATGAAGTGCTGCCTGAATTTAAGGGAAAATCACATATCCGTACATTTATTTTTGGAATTTTTTATAATAAAGCATGCGAACTCAGAAGAGAACAAAAAAAATATCAAGGTACCGCTATTGATGAAATTATTAATGAACAATTTGATGACAATGGTAAATGGACAAAACCTCCCATAGATCCAGAAACCTTTTTGCTAAGAGCTGAAAATAAAGAATTTATTGAAAAATGTGTCAATTCTCTCCCTAAAAATCTTAAAATGGCTTTCTCATTAAAAGAAATTGAAGAAAAAAAGAATTCTGAAATTTGTAAAATTTTAAATGTCAGTTATACAAATCTAGGAGTTCTTATTTGTCGTGCCAAAAATAAATTACGTGAGATAATTGGAAAAAAATTAAAAAGAGACTGGAAAAAATTTCCAAAAAAGAACTGCTGCCTTCCAAGAAAAAAAGAATTAAATTGTAAATAAAAATTTATTAAAGTGCTTTTAATTTTCTAATTCTTTCAAGCGTGTTGCAATAGTATTTCCTGCCAACCAAGCCCCCGTCCAAGCATTTTGAAAATTAAAACCTCCTGTCACACCATCGACATCAATAATTTCTCCTGCAAAAAAAAGTCCCTTTGTTAATTTACTTTCCATCATGCGAAAATCAATCTCTTCTCTTGCCACACCACCTGCCGTAACAAATTCATCTTTAAATTCTCCTTTACCCATAAGTAACATATTTGAATTTGTTAAGAGATTTGCAATATCCTGTAATTTCTTTTTTGTTAATTCAGCAAAAAGATCATTTTCATCTATTCCACACTCACGCAGCACTGCTTCCCAAAAACGTCTTACACAAGAAAATGGATTTTCATTTATTATTTTCTTTTTAGGAGACTTGCATTTGCAATACTCTAATTTCTGAATAGCTTGTTCTGTTTTTAAAGGATAAATCCAGTTGATATTTAAATTTGCTTTATATTGACTATCATGTAGCTCGCGCGCTGCAAATGCAGATAGCTTTAAGACTGCAGGACCACTTAAACCCCAATGGGTCACAAGACACGGGCCTGCTTGAGAATACTCAAATGAATTGTTTGCAAAGTTTAAGCTAATTCGAATTTGAGTAAAACTGATACCCGCTAAACCTTGTAATAGGGAATGATTCATTTTGAAAGTAAACAAAGAGGGAACAGGTGAAACTAGTTTATGTCCTAAATCAGCAGCTAATTTTACTCCGAAGGGCATGCTACCCGTAGCAAGAAGGACATATTTGGCTTTTAGAGTCTCAGAATTTTTTAATGTGATGTCAAATTCACTGTTAGTTTGTGAAATATTTTGTACCATGGCATTTTTACGTAAAGTCACACCTGAATTTTTAGCAGCATCATACAAACAATTTATGACCGTCTGAGAGTCATTGGTTATCGGAAACATTCTGCCATCTTCTTCAACTTTTAATTCAACGCCGTGCTCGGCAAACCAATTTACAGTGTCTTTCGGTTGAAACTTGTGAAAAGGACCTAATAATTCCTTTTGCCCCCTAGGGTAAAATCGCACGAGCTGCTTGGGATCAAATTGATGATGAGTGACATTGCAACGCCCTCCACCAGAAATCTTTACTTTTGTTAAAATTCGAGGCGTAGCTTCAAGAATAAGCACGCGGGCGTGAGAACAGTTTTCGGCACAAGCGATAGCCCCAAAAAAACCAGCGGCACCACCTCCCACAATAATAAAGTCCCATTCGTCCATAGAATTGTCTCCTTCTCGCAACAGGCCTAGAACGCAAGAAGCTATATTGCTAAAATAGTCTTTGCAATGAAAGAATAAAGTGTTTACTCCTATTGAAAGTCATAAAATGAAAATACTTCTCACAGGTAGTACGGGATATATTGCAAAAAGATTATTACCCGTCTTACTTGAAGCAAATTACCAAGTTTATTGCTGCGTTAGAGATCAAAAGAGATTTGATGAAAAAAAATATTCTTCCCCTAATTTATTTGTAAGAGAAGTTGATTTTCTTGATAAAAAAACTCTTGAATGCATTCCTGAGGATATTGATATCGCATTTTATTTAATACATTCCATGTCATCAAGTATTGGTGATTTTGAAGAACTTGAAGAGATTTCTGCTATAAATTTCAAAGAAAAAATGCAGACAACAAAAATAAAACAGGTCATTTATTTAAGCGGTGTTGTCAATGAAGAAGTTTTATCTAAACATTTAAAATCAAGAAAAAATGTTGAGAATATTCTTTCTCACTCTACTTATGCCTTAACAACATTAAGAGCGGGTATTATTGTGGGATCTGGAAGCGCTTCTTTTGAAATTATTAGAGATTTAGTTGAAAAATTACCTATTATGATTGCTCCCAAATGGGTTAATACTAAAACACAGCCGATTTCAATTCATAATGTGATTGACTTTTTATTTGGAGTTATTGATCGCCCCGAAACATTCAATCAAAGTTTTGATATTGGGGGTCCCGATATTTTAACATATAGAGAAATGTTGTTACGTTTTGCAAAAGTTCGAAAATTAAGGCGCACAATCATTGTCATTCCCGTGATGACACCAAAGCTTTCTTCATATTGGCTCTATTTTGTAACAGCTACATCTTATGTTTTAGCAAAAAATTTAGTAAATAGTATGAAAGTAGAGGTGATTTGTAAGGACAATAAATTAAGAGATCTTCTGAATATTCCCATGATTGATTATGAAACAGCAATACAAATTGCCTTTGCTAAAATTGAACAAAATCAAGTCTTATCAAGCTGGAAAGATGCATTAACAAGCAATATTTTGCATCATGGAATTTCACAACATTTAGAAGTTCCATCAAATGGATGCTATAAAGACATTCGTGTTTTAAAAAGTGAAGACCCCGATACTTCATTAATTAAAATTTGGTCTATTGGTGGCAACAATGGCTGGTATTATGGAAATAAATTATGGAAAATAAGAGGACTGATTGACCAAATATTTGGTGGCGTTGGTTTAAGACGGGGAAGAAAAAGTCAAACCGATATTGCCGCTGGTGAAGCCCTCGATTTTTGGCGTGTTTTAATTGCTGATAAAGCAAGTAAACGAATGCTTTTATACGCCGAAATGAAGTTGCCAGGCGAAGCTTGGTTAGAATTTAAAATCAACTCTCAAAATGAAGTTATTCAAACAGCAACTTTTCGCCCTTTAGGACTTTTAGGCCGATTATATTGGTATTCCGTATGGCCATTTCATGGATTGATTTTTCAAGGAATGATTGACTATATTGCACATAAAAATAAAAATTAGTATTTTAATGACCTGTTTTATGATTGCAAGGGACGATTATAATATATTTATTATTTATTGAATTTTTATCATACAAAAATTGGCCACTATGTTCTTCAATAATTTTTTTTGCTGTATAAATACCAAATAAATTTAAATATATAACTTCATTTAGATAAAAACTATTGTTTATAATATTATCAATTATTTCTTCAGAAATTCCTTTACTACTATTACTACATGTAATAGTCATATTTTTAGATTCAGAGTTCATTTCCACATTTATTTTAATCCATTTCTCTTCTAAATTTAAAACCTCGTCGTATAAATTCAAAATAATATTATAAAAAGCATGAGCAAGAGACATAGGTTTACAAGAGATCACAAAATCAGGAAATTCATTCATTATAAAATCAATACTATTTTCCTGCATTTTCTTTTGAAATAAAATAATTACATTTTTTATTAACTCTTTAAAATATGAAATTTTATAAGACTCTTTTTCCGATCTTTGAGAAAATAAACGCATTGTTCTAATACTATCAGCAATTCTTAAACTAGCTTTCTCAATCTTACTAGAAAAATTTTTAAACTCTTCTATATCAATTTCTTCTTCATTATCTATTTTATCTTCCATTAATTTTGTGATATTTAAAATTATGGAAAGGGGATTGCTAATGTCATGAGTCATTCTCGAAGATAAATTTGCAATTAAACTTAACTTTTGATTTTTAAGCAATGACTTGAATGCTTCATCTATTTCATTCTTTTTCTTATTGAGTTCAAAATAATTAACTACATTTTTAGATAGTATTTTTAAAATATTAATTTGGTTTTCATTTAATACTCTTTCTTTTTTATCTATCACACAAAGAGTTCCCAGATTATATCCTTTTTCAGTTTTAAGTGGATAACCTGCATAAAATCGAATGTGAGGTTCATTTAAAACTAAGGGATTATTTTTAAATCTTTCATCTTGTATGGCATTTTTAACTATAAATATTTCATCATCTGAAATTGCTTTTTCACAAAATGAAACATCTCGTGATGTCTCACTTATTTCTAAACCAATTTTTGATTTAAACCATTGCCTATTTTGATCTATCAAAGAAATAAGAGCAATGGGAGTTTCACATAAGGAACTTGCCATTTTTGTAATTTCATCTAATTCCGCATCTTGAGGAGTATCTAAAAGTTTAAAACTATACAATTCTCTTAATCTTTTTTGTTCCAAATCAACATCTTGTAAGCTCATATTATCAAACCTTTCACATTTAAATATATTATTCTATTTTGATGTTTATTTATCTATTTTGCAAATTAAAAAACCTCTCTTAGAATGAGAGGTCAAAAAATATTTGTATATTTGATAAAAATTATTTTGGTTTTACGTTTTTTGGTGTTACGTCTAAGCGTCTCATTTCAATAAAGTGACCATAGTGATCTTTTGTATACCATCTTCTGCCCGAATTTTTATCAACGACAACTCGCTTTGCATCACGAGCTCCTTGCCCATCGTACGGAATATCTAATTCAACATACTGTGGTCTTTTGTTTACTGGCAAACGACTATCACCTACCGGTAAGAATTTTTCAAAATTACCAAAATATCTAGCTTGAGTTAAATCTGCTTTGTCAGAGATACGATACGCTCTATCAGGGACAACTGATTTTACCGGAACTTCAGTAAAACCATCATTATTATTTTGAACTTCTTCTTCAGCTTGTGAAGTTTCTTTTTCTTGTACAGGTTCACTCTTGGATTTTGTTTTTTCTAATGAAGGAAAATCAGCTGCATTATTATTTGGATCAAAATCGGGTCTCACAGTTACTTTAGGCGCTTTATTATTGGCACCTGTTTGTTCAGGAGCTAGCACTTTTTGTTTTGAAACGATCTTGTTTATTGGCTTTGCTGGCGTTGTTTCTACAGGTTTTGTACCACGCCCCGCAGAGCTCCCACTTATACTAGGCTTAGATCCCCCGCGCGAAACAGGAACCTCTGGAACACGAACAGTGGGTATCCCCACTTTTGGCTTAGGAAGATTAGGAATAACAACTTCAAGTGTGGGCTCTTTCGTTGGCCCTCCCGTAAGAATATCTAACGCCGTACCGGTAAATATTTCATCTAAATGGATGCCCCATCCCTTGCCAAGGGCTAAACCTTTTTTATATTTCCAATTGCTGCATATTTGATCGCCTGCTTTGATAAAGGCCGAATCCGTTCGAGCAACTGCCCAAGAAGCAACTGCCACATGTTCAAATTCATCTCCAAAGGAATTTTTACAGGTTTGAATGAGTTCACGACAAACATAGTTCCATCTTATGGTAAATGTCTCTCTTAATTTCTCAAATTCTTCTCTTGCATGAATGGATTCGCGAGATTGTCGCGATAAATGATAATTGTGATGCAGCTTTTTGTCTTGTATTATAAAATTTCTATGAACATCTTTAAAATTATCGTCTGAAATTGTATTGTACCATTTCAGCTCTCTTGAATATAATTTTTCATAATAATCATCTGATTCACTTGCAAAAACTTCATTATTTAATTCTTCATGTACACTATCTTTTTTACGAATATGGTGTTCTGTATGAGGATGTTCGTCATTTTCCAAATTACGAAATCGAAATATTTCACGCGTATTTCTTGAACTTGGTTTTTCATCTTCTTCAAAATGGACTTTGAATCCCGTATGCAGATCATGATTTAAAATTTGTGCAATCCATAGAGATCCTTTTATCCAATAACCATTTTCATCCCGAGGAGCCCAAGTAAACTTTGGATTTGGATTGAGATTTGGCTTAGCCCATTCCCATTTGCTGGAATCATTTTTATTCACACAGAATAAATAGGATCCCAATCCCTCAATATAATAAGGATCCGATTTGGGAGGAGGATTATTCAAACCTGACAAATCTGTAGATTGAGTAGTCAGTAAAGCTTTTGCATTTTGATGCAAAAATGATAAATAAAAAATCATTGCAGTCGTTGCAATAGACTTAAATACATGTTTTATAAACAAAAAACACCTCCTTGTGTTAATTAAACAATTATTATTTTTTACTAGTATAATAAAATTAAATATTGAATTTTAAACAGTATCTAAAAAACAAAGATTACCATTTGCGATTTTTAGTTATCATCAAAATTTTAAAATTAAAAGTACATGATTATTAATTTTTAATTAAATTTAATAATTGATTAAAAATAGAGCAACTAAGGGGTATTGAAATGAGTTTTTGCTGAAAAAATGACAATTTAGAAAATACATGAATTTAAATTTATAAATAGGAAGAAAGTAACAGTACTTCGCCCATACTCATGCCTAATTTTTTAACCACGACACTAGCTTCTGTACCATCCAAGAGCATTTTTTTTGCTTCTGCATACTTCTCTGTTTGAATTTCTTTAAAAATTTCATCAGCAGGTACCGAGGAATCAAACAGTTTTAATATTTTTTGTGCTTTTTTTACGGACACATAAAGATTTTCATTTAAAATCTCAGCATCTTTCATAATTTTTTCGAGCGCCATACTGCGCATATTTAAATTAGAAATATTTGCTTCCAATATAATTTCAGAATGCTTATCGACTTCAAGTAAAACGCTATTTATTTTTTTAGTGACGTCTTCCCACTCGGCATGAGCTTCCGAACCAATCACCATCAATTTATTTAATGTTTCTCCTGCTAATTTTTTTGCTTCACGCACTTCTTGAGTTAAAACAGACTGCATTTCAATTAATTGAGCTCTTTCTGCATCAAGAATAGCAAATTCTTTATCACGCTTTAATTTGCCACTTTTCAGCCATTTTAAGCATGAAAAAAAGAATATTATTTGAAATATGAATAAGACAAATCCAATGCATAATAATAATGCAACGTAATTCATTTATTTATCGCTCCACTATTACCTAAATACTCATTTAATACATTTTCATCAACAGCATCAAGACTTAATATTTCAGTTAATATTTGATATTTTGTTCCTCTTTTTAATATTTCCTCTGCACTTAATACTCTGGAAAGCACCTGAAAATGAGTAGGGGCATCGGTATGGCGATATTCTACTATTTTAGATTTTCTTGACCAAAAATCAGGAATTTCAATCCAAATTCTCAATAGAGTTCCTTTTTTAAGCTCAGATAATGACAAAAATAATACACCCTTGTTTGAAATAGCAATACTCTCTGTGGTCAACATTTTATGAGCCAAATTAGAAATTTTATATTCACAATATTTTAAAGGAATTTTTTTAGTGATTAATTTTAAATCAAAAGGGGTAGGTAAAAGGGATGCGGTTGCGCCCGCCTGGCTGATTTCCTCAATATCATCAATAGTGAGGTTCTTTTGCATAATTTAAAATCTCCGTTAAATTACAGTTGACTTAATTTATCAGAATGAACTGTGACTTACTTAACAAAGATTTTATCAATTTTTTCTTTCATAGTAGCGGCATTAAATGGCTTAACAATATAATTGCTGACACCACTTTTTACAGCTTCCACAATATTATCCTTATCCGCCTCGGCTGTTACCATAAGAAAAGGAAGTCCTTTTATTCTCTCATCCTTATGCGCCCTGACTGATTTCAAAAGCTCGATACCTGTCATGTTTGGCATATTCCAATCACTCACAATAAATTCTATTGCAGGATTAACACCCAAGGTATTTAGGGCGAGCTGTCCATCTTCCGCTTCCACTATATTTTGATAGCCAAGTTGTTTAAGAACACTTTTCACTATCTTTCTCATGGTTGGAAAATCATCTACAACCAGGATGAGAGAATCCTTATTGATTGGTTTATACTTTCCCATTTTAAAAACACTCCTTAATCAATAAACATCATTCCTGCAAAAGGTGCCGCAACTTTAACTTCATCTTCTGAACAGCCTGAGTATGAAGCTGAGACACACGAGATTCTGTAACATCTAATATTCGGCCAATTTCTTTTAAATTTAAGTCCTCATAATAATAAAGACTCAATACTAATTTTTGTTTTTCTGGTAATTCCTCTACTGTTTTCATAATGATATCACGAACTCCCTTATTTTTTAATTGCATAAAGGGATTTTTAGAATTTGGATTTTCTAAGCAGTCGAGTAACGATTTTTTGTCACTTGTATGAGTTCCTCCTAATTCTTCTAAACTCATCATGGAAACACGGGTACGTCCCATACGCTCTTGGTATTCTTCGAGGGGAACTTCTAAATAATCGGCAACTTCACGCTCGGTAGCAGGTCGTCTTAACCTATGCTCAAGTTCTAATTTTGCCTTGTCTTCTTTTTTGTTACTTTCACGCACGCTTCGTGGCACCCAATCCTGATTTCTCAACTCATCAAGCATGGCGCCACGCACACGAAACTCCGCGTATGTTTTAAACTTATTATCCCGACTGGGATCATATTTATCAATAGCATCCATTAAACCTATGACACCCGCAGAGAACAAATCATCTAAATCAATATTTGACGGAAGCCTGGCTGCTATTTTCTGTGCAATATATTTAATCAAGGGAGCATAATCCATAATAATTTGATTACGCATAGGATCACTAGTTAAAGGAACAGCTCTCGTTTGGTTTTGCGGAATTCTTTTTTGTTTTTGCTTTTCATCAGAATCATTTAAAAGTTGTTTCTTTTGCGCTGCTCCTGATAAACTCATTTTGCCTCCAACAAAATCTTTATAAATAAAGTTATTTATAACTTAAAATATCTGGTGTATGTGCTGAAACCATTTTTCTCCAAAAAAACTGCATTGTTCCTTTAAGCTGTCCCACAGTTCCTTGAGTCACAATTTGTCTTGAGATATCTCTTAAGCCTTGTGATGCTGATGAAAATGGATATTTTTGTACATAAGGAACTCTTTCTCTCACAGAATTTCTGACCGATTCATCAAATGGTATGTAACCTAAATAATCGACTCGAACCTGTAAATATTCATCGGAAAGGGACGATATTTTTTCATATATTTTCTTTGCTTCAATATCATTTCTAACCATATTTACAATAAGTTTAAAAGTTTTTTCAGCTGTCATTTGTGATAATATTTTTATACTTGCATAACAATCGGCTAAACTTGTCGGTTCTGGCGTTACAACCATAATCACTTCAGAAGAAGAGGAAGTCCAATACTGCACATTTTTTGAAACACCTGCAGGTGTATCAATAATAACAACATCAAATTCTTCATCTAATGATTCAATTTGATCCAATAACATTAATTTTTGTAGTTTATCTAATTCAGGAACTTTCATAACCCCACTCGACGAAGGAATTACGCGAATTCCTTCAGCACCCGTCATAATAATATCTTTTAAATGCCTTTCTCCACAAAGAACATCATCTAACGTAAATTGGGGTCTTAAATTTAATACAACATCTAAATTTGCGAGACCAAAATCTCCGTCAATAAGTAATGTTCTCATGCCCATACGCGCCATACATAGCCCGAGATTTGCCGTGGTCAAGGTTTTGCCAACACCACCTTTTCCACCTGAAACAGCAAGCACTGTAGGAATTTTTGGTTGATAAATCAGATTTGATGGAACAATATTTTTTTCTTTTTGAGCATTACGCATGAGCTCTCTTAAACTTGAAGCCTGATCAAACACCTGCAATCTCCCTTCAGAAATTCAATCAAAATTGTTTTAAAGTTTTAATAGTCTTTCTACAACACGCTCTTTAGATGCTATTTCAATATCTTCAGGAACTCTTTGCCCAGTCGTAAAGTAACTAAGAGGAATTTTATTTTGAATACTGCTATTTAATATTTCACCAAATGCCCAAGACTCATCTAATTTTGTAAAAATAAGACTCGTTGGCGTTAAAAATTTAAATCCTCTAATTGTTTCATCAATATCTCTTTGTTTCATTGTACATGACATCACCAAATGAAATTCAATGGGCAAAGGAACTTGTAATAGACCTTTTAATGCTTCCATTTGTTCTGATACTCTTGCGCTGCGTCCTGCTGTATCAATAAGAATATAATCATGATTATTATTTTTAGAAATATATTTTATTAATTCATTTTTATCCGATAATTCTGCAAAAGGACATTCTAATATTTTTGCATACACTCTCAATTGATCGGCTGCAGCTATACGAAAGGAATCCATTGAAATTAATTCCACAGATTTCCCATCATTTACCTTTAATTTAGCAGCTATTTTAGCAAGTGTTGTGGTTTTTCCAACTCCAGTAGGACCTACTAAACAAATGACTTTTTTTCTATTTTGATCGGTACGAAATGGTCCTGTTACTTTTAAATATTTAAAAATAAATTTAATTGCAGAGCTTAAATAAAAATCTTTTGCCTTCTCAGGAGAACTAAGTAATTCTTCTTTCGTTTTAGGATCATCTAATGTGATCAACCATGTTGTCAGTTGATTAATAAAACTTTCAGAAACACCTGCACTCCGCAAACGAATCCCAATATCTGTAATATTTGAATTTGCAATATCACTAGATTGTTTATATTTTTCTCGCATAATATCATGTAATAAAACTTTTATCTCTTGCACTTGCTCATTAATATCAATTTGAGGAAGCGCTTCTAATTCCTTTCTAACTTTTAGTATTTCTGATTTTAATACTCCCATTTCTTCTACGGTTTCAGAATTCTCATTTAATTGTGATTTTTTATTAGATTCTGAAGATAAAAGACGATCTTTTACGGGATCTTTATTTAAGGCATTCGCTAAAGATCGCGCCATATTTCTTGTTTCAGGATTTAACTGAGATAGGGTAGGGCTCAATAACGGACTGCGATATTTAGAAGGATCACCCTTCACTACCGTAGTTTCATTCTTAGATTTTACTTTAGGAAAATCTACTTTGGGCAGACCCACCCCTGCCTTTGGACTGATTACTTTCCCTGTCATAGTGGCACTGGGTGTCGCTGTCACTTCATAAATACGACAGTTTTTTTCAAGCTCTTCCGAATATATTTCTTTTTCTTTCGTAGAAAGAATAACAGCATCACGACCCATTTCAAGTTTAACCAGCTTAATGGCATCTTGTAAGGAAAAAGATTCAAACTTTCTAATTTCCATTGTAGACCCTTTAAATCAAAAATTAATCTTTACTCATGCAATCATTTCTAAATTTTTAACCGTAATATCATGAGGAATTTCATCATATGAAAGAACAATCAGTTGCGGAATATATCGTGCTACCAATTTTTGAAATGCTTGACGCATGCGAGCGCTTAAAAGTAACACAGGCTGACTTCCTTCTTTATCAAAGATTTGAATGCCCTTCATCAATTTTTGCAAAATATCTTGAGCATTTTTTGAATCTAAATTTAAATAAGTTGAACCGCTTTCTGTCGTCACAAGTCCTCCAAAAAGAACGTCTTCTATCAAGCGATCAACGGTAACAACAAAAATTTCATCTTTTTCATTTACATATTTTTGCACAATATTTCGTCCTAAACTTTTCCTACATTGTTCTGCTAAAACATCTGGGTTTTTAATTATTTTACAGTGATCTGCTAAACACTCAAACAGGGTAAGAATGTCTCTAACTGACACATCTTCACGAAGCAGGTTTTGCATGACCTTAACAATTTCTCCTAAGGAAAGCCTATCGGACTGCATGACTTCATCTACAACTTTTGGATTTGTTTCTTTAAGTTTGTCAATCAAATATTGTGCATCTTGGCGAGTAATTAATTCAGCAGCATGCTCTTTTAAAATTTTTGTGATATTTGTTGCAATAACCGTTGAACAATTGACAACAGTATATCCTCTAAATATGGCTTCTTCTTTATCGCGCTTGTGAACCCAAATAGCAGGTAAGCCATAAACAGGATCTTTTGTAATTTCACCCGAAATGGGTAATTCAACACCACCAGGATCCATAGCTAAAAAGTAATCCACCATTAAATTCCCAAAGGCAATCTTGTTCCCTTTTAAAAGAATTTGATAACCACCAGGTTCTAATTGCAAATTATCCCGAAGTTGCACTTGCGGAATAATAATCCCCATTTCTTGAGCAAATTGTTTTCGGATTCCTTGAATGCGATCGACAATTTCACCATCCTGAGCAGGATCAATTAAAGGAACAAGACCATGACCCACTTCAATAGCCAGCATGTCGATTTTCATAAGATTGTCTAAGCTATTGATCTCTTTTTCATCTTTTTTCTTCTCATCAGCATCTTTTAAATTTTCATCGGCCTGTTGTCTACTTTGAATCCATTGTGTCGCCATTCTTCCCAAAAAGAATAAAACACCCGACAAGAGAAAAAAGGGTATTTTTGGAAATCCGGGAATAATAGCCAGGAAAAAAATAAGACCTGCGGCAATGTAAAATGCTTTAGGGTGAATGCGAACTTGATTCAAAACCTCAGATCCTAAGTTACCTTCACTTGTTGCTCTTGTTACGATAATACCTGCGGCAGTAGAAATCATTAATGCGGGAATCGCACTAATCAAGCCATCACCAACGGCAAATAAGGTAAATTTTGAAGCAGAATCAGCAGGAGCTAAATTATATTTTAAAACACCAATGGCAAATCCCACGATAATATTAACTATGGTAATAATAATTCCCGCAATGGCATCACCACGAACAAACTTACTCGCACCATCCATGGCTCCGTAAAAGTCAGCTTCTTTTTCTACCGATTTTCTTCTTTTTTTAGCTTCATCTGCATTAATATGTCCTGCATTTAATTCTGCATCAATGGCCATTTGTTTACCAGGCATAGCATCCAAGGTAAAACGAGCAGCAACTTCCGCAACGCGCCCTGCACCTTTTGTAATAACAATAAAATTAATAACCATCAGAATGATAAATATGACGAATCCGACAACAAAATTACCACCAACCACGACTTTTCCAAATGCCACAACTAAATTAGCAACATCGCCATCCGCTCCATTTAATAAAATATTACGCGTAGTAGCAACATTTAAGGACAAACGATATAAAGTTGAAATTAACAATAATGTTGGAAAAACACCGAATTCAAGCGGTTTTGTAATATAAATACTAACCATCAAAATAATAAGTGCTGCTGAAATACTAATTGCTAATAAAAAATCGAGAAAAAATGAGGGCAAAGGAAAAATCATCATTAAAATGGTACCAATAACAACGGCAGCCATCATGATATCAGGACTTCGAGATATAATTCCTTCGGGTTGAAATGCCCCTTTTAACACACCGCTGTCACCTAATGGTGCCTGAGCTTTAGCCATACATTATCCTCAATTTCTATCAAAATATTTTTTACCGCGCATTTGATAAATATAACGAATTACTTCAATAATGGATTGATATAATGAAGGAGGAACTTCTTGTCCTACTTTTACAGTTTTATAAAGTGCTCTTGCCAATGGTTTATTTTCAACAATAATAATGTCATGCTGCTTTGCTATTTCTCTTATTTTAAATGCTAAAAGATCTTGTCCTTTTGCAATAACTAAGGGAGCTGCCATACCTTTTACATATTTAATAGCAACCGAAAAATGTTCTGGATTTGTCAAAATGAAACTGGCTTTAGGAACTTCACGCAAACTTTTTCTCATAACAAGATCGCGCGCCATTCTTTTACGTTGGGATCTTAAAAGAGGATCGCCTTCATGTTTTTTAACTTCTTCTTTTATTTCTTGTTTTGTCATACGCATGTCATTATTAATTTTCCACAAATTATAAAGAAAATCACTAAGTCCAACAACAACACCCGCTATACACATGATAAAAAGTAAATGAAAAATAGAACGCCCTAATTCCCGCATATAATCTATATTACTAAAAAAATAACTTTCACTTGAATTAAAAATTTCGGATTTCAAAACCATATATATAACTCCAGATAGCACAGTACATTTTATTATTATTTTTAAAGATTCTACAAAAAATGCACCACTAAACATACGGGCAAAACCTGAAATTGGATTTATTCGATTAATATCAAAAGTTATTTTTTTCCATGACCAATTAAAACGCGTTATTAATAACCCAATCAAAGATGGAAAGACAGAACAAAAGAAAATAATAAATGTAATATGAGGAAGAATAGGAGAAACGGCATAGTAAACTAATTTAACTAAACTCGAATAATCTACAAAATAAAAAGGAAAACCTTTCCAAGATCTTTCAAAAGTCAAATGAAAACTATTAATAATAGGATTAATAGCAAAATAAAAATAGGCTGTAAAGATGATTAAGGTGATAGCAGCAACGATTTCGCGAGGGTTTGCAATATTTCCTTCTTCACGAAATTGAGATTTTTTCTCTTCCGTCGCTTCTTCACTTTTATCTTGAAATCCTTTGTCTTCCCTACTTTCCATTTTATACCTTATTTTTTATTATGGAGTCGAAGAGGGAACGAAAACACGACGCATGGAGTCAAACCACGCTACTTCTCGCTCCATTCCATAATGTGAAATTAAACTTAAAAATGATGTTAGGCTTAAATACAAAACAATCATTGCCACTGTAAAACTGACGGGAAAACTAATGATAAAAACATTTAATGAAGGTAAAGCTCTATTTAATAATCCCATCGAAATATTAATTAAAATTTGAACCGCAATAAGCGGAGCTCCAATTCTCAAGCCAAGAACAAAAGCTTCATGAGCAATACTTAAAGCTACTTTTGCAAGCGCCGTAGGATTTGCTGTGGGTCCAAGGGGAATATTAATAAAAGACTTAACAAGGCTTTCAATAAATATATGATGAATATTTAAAAGCAATATTAATAAAACAACAATCCAATTTTGAAAAACAGAAAATGAAGATTCATGATCATTTGCGCCAGGGCTAAACATAGATGCCACTTGAAATCCCATATTCACTCCTACCGTATGCGATGCAATTGATACAGCAGAAATAATTAGTTTTGCTGCATAACCAGATGCAAATCCGAAAAAAACTTCACGGAGTGACGACAGGACAATAGTGGCAGCGCTCCATTGCAGCAATAAATCACGTTGATGAATGCGTTCTGTTACAATAGGATAAACAAAAAATGTAAATGCTAAGCCAAGTACAATGCGAAGTTTTATAGGCACTGCTTGCTCGCCTAAAATAGGTAAAAAGAAAAATAATGTTGTAATTCTTAAAAATGCCATCACTGCTAGTGGCCAGGTTTCAGGATCAAGTTTTATGACAGATAAAATATCCATTTAGTATTGTTACCTTTGCCTTGCATACTCAGGAATTTTTTCATAAACATGATGCGTATAGTCATTTAATTTTCTAAGCATCCATGGTGATAAAATAACTAAAACAAGAATCATTGCTGCAATTTTTGGTAAAAAACTTAATGTCGATTCGTTAATTTGTGTCGCTGCTTGAAAAATACTGATTAATAAACCTATAATCATAGCAACACCTAGAAGAGGCAATGATATTTCTACCGTTAAATATAATAATGCTAAAATGAGATCGACAACTTGCTGACTATTCATAAAAATCCCTAGTTAAAACTTTTAATTAATGATCCTGCTAATAAATTCCATCCATCTACCACAACAAATAAAATGAGTTTTAAAGGCAAACTTACAACTGTAGGAGGTAACATCATCATACCCATTGCCATTAAAACACTACTAACAATCATATCTATGACAATAAATGGTAAATACACTAAAAATCCAATTTGAAATGCTGTTTTTAATTCACTAATAACAAAAGAAGGAACTAAAATTCTCATAGGAACATCTTCTTTTGTTGATGGTTTTTCAAGTTTACTCATTTCATAAAATAATTTTAAGTCATCTGTTTTTACTTGTGCCATCATGAATTCGTGAAGCGGTTTTTGACCCACATCTAAAGCTTGTTGTGTTGTAATATCTTTTTGCATATAGGGAACGAGAGCAGAATCATAAATTTTTGTAAGAGTGGGTGACATTACAAAATAAGTTAGAAATAAAGACAAGGCTATTAAGATTTGATTTGGTGGCATTGTGGGAGTGCCAAGCGCTTGCCTTAAAAAGGAAAGAACGATTAATATTCTCGTAAAGGAACTCATCAAAAGCAAAATTGAGGGACCAAAAGTCAGAAGTGTTAATATAGCAAGAACTTTTATGGCAGGAACAAAATCATCTTGATTTTCACCATTGGCAATATTAATTGAAAAAATAGGCATCTTATTTTGATTTAAGCTCAATTTATTTTGTACATTTTGATTTTCTTTTTTCCAATCCTTATCTAAAGCATTTAAATTATTATTAATATTACTAGGAGCTGTTTTTGTTTGTGCATAAGTAGCTGTATAGAAAAAAATGGATATGAGTATAATTTTCAAATAGAAAAAACATCTCATACCATCTCCTTAAAATAGGTGAATAAAAAAATTAATTCAAAGGTTTCATCGAGCGAAGTTTTTCTCTGATTAGATTTGTTACATTTTCTACACTATCAACTTCTTCATCCCTTTTTTTCACTTCTTTTTTACTTTCATTTTCAAATTGATTTGCTAAATATTTTGGGAATGTCTCCGTTTTATTTGAAGAATTAGAGTTCTCTTCTGCAGGCTTATTTTTTCTCTGGTTTAAATTATTTGAATTAATACTTTTTAATGCCTTAAGTAAAATATCTGATTTTCTTTCAGTATTTTTATCATTTTGAGTATTATTAATCTCATTTTTTTGCTCAATTTTATCATATAAATTTTTTTCTTGCTTTGGCAGTAAAAATTTATCACTTATAGGTAGTTGCCTTTTCTCTTGCAAGGATCGATTCACTAGTCCACCACTCACCTCTGTTAAAAAATTGATTCCGTTTTCTGTATTTGATACAACAATTTCTTGATCCCTTATTTTAAGAATCATAATTTGTCTTTTAGGTGAAATGGGTAAAGTTGAAATAATATCCATAACTTTATCTGTTTTAGATATAGCAAATAATCCTTTATTCCTTAGTCTTGTCAATAAATAACCTAATGATGCTAAAATTCCGATAAAAATTACTGATAATAAAAATAATTTCCACAATTCTGATGGTCGACTTGTATTTGTTTGTGAAGAAAAATTTAAACGCTCATTTTTTTTATTTTCAATTTTTTTCGGCGTTTCATTTTTTTCTAATATGTCTTCAAATGATTTTTCTTTAGGTTTCTCATCTAAAAAATTTCTCGATGTTGTGGTTGGTGTATTATTTATTTTTTTTGCAGGCTGACTTTCTGAAATGGGAGAATTTGTATCATCATATTTATAAAATGAGCTTTTTATGTCTTTTCTTACCTGCATTTCATCATTGTTCTTTTCTGGATATTGTATAGGAGGCACTGTTGATTCATAGTTGTTACTTTTTTCTTGAGCAAAAGCAGGGCTAAACAAAAACCCTATATTTATAATCCATAAAAACATTAATTTGTTGCGCATAGAAAAATCCTTTAGCATTTAAAACTCTAAACATTCTCTCCTGAATTTGCCTCATCCATACCGACACCACTCATAACATCGGTGAGTCGAACTCCAAATTTTTCATTAACAACAACGACTTCTCCCATAGCAACAAGCTTATCATTCACATAAATTTCCATGGGCTCGCCCGCCATTTTATCTAATTCAATAACAGACCCCTGACCCAATTGCAGAAGATCATTTACAAGTAATTTTGTTCTACCTAACTCAACCGTTACTTTAAGAGGAACATCCAGAACCATTTTCATTCTTGATAGATCCATGTTTTTCATAGAATCATCATCTTTTACAGAACCACCAGCTGACGCGGCAGGAGGAGCCGCAGCGCCGGCATCGGCAGGAGCCGCATCACCGCCTCCTTCTTCACCACCACCTTCGTCTAATCCAAAATCTTCAGGTCTAAAGCCTTCATTTAAATCGGCCATATTAATAATCTCCAATAATTTCTGTTACCTTAATTGCTTTATTACCCCTAATTATTCCTGGAACACCTCGAAATTTATGAATACCTTCAACTAATACATCCAATGCTTTATCCGCATCCCTATCTAAAATAAGAACATCACCTTTACTTAATTCCATTAAATCTCTTAAATTTATCCAGCAGCTGCCCATATTGCAGGTTAAGTTAACGCTCGTTCCCATAAGCTGCGTTTTAATGCGATTGATCCAAATATGATCCACTTCCAATTGCTCATTTTGAAATCCAACACTTAATTTTGATTTAATTGGTTCCAAAGTAGAGTAAGGAAACACAAGTTTTATAGATCCACTCATTTTTTCTAGTTCAACATCAAATGCTGTTGAAATTACAACGTCACTTGGTGGCACAATGGCAACAAATTGAGGATTAATTTCTGTACGAGAATATGTTATTTTTAATGGAAAAACTGGTGCCCATGCTTTTTCAAGGTCATCTACAGCAGACATGACAATGCGGCGTGCTACTTTAATTTCAATTTGGGTAAAATCTTTTCCTTCAATTTTTGTATAAGGAACATCAGATCCACCGAATAAGCTATCAACTAAAGCATAAAGTAACTTACTTTCAATCACCATCACAGCGGATCCACGCAAAGGCTCTAGTCTCAGAATATTTAAACAGCTAGGCAAAGGTAACGAATTCATAAATTCGCCAAACTTAATAGGTCCTGAACTATTCACACCAATATTTGCGACTTTTCTCAATGCAGCGGAAAGAGATATGCGAAAAAGACGAATAAATCGATCGTGAATAATATCTAACGTGGGCATACGACCACGGATAATTCGATCCTGATTTGCTAAATCATAGTGGACAATCCCAGACGCATCTTTTTGTCCACCATCGCCTTCTGTACGTCCATCAGAAACAGCATTTAATAAGGCGTCGACTTCATTCTGGCTTAACACCTGATCCATTTAGTTACTCCACAAAAAATTCTGTAAAATAGACATTTTGAACCGGTCTATCTGTGACTTCATTTATTCTGTTTAATATTTCTCTTCTTAAATTTTCTTTGCCTTCTTCAGATATCAACACAATACGCGTTTTTGTTGTTACGGCTGTTATGACAATATCCTTTAATTGAACTTCTCTTTTTTTAAGTTCAAATCCCTGCATTTCACCGCCTCGATATTCAATGGCGACACCAATGCGAATAAATCTATTTTCAATGGAATTTCCTAAATTTAAATCCATTCTCGGAATAAGGAACGTATCACCAAAGTTTGCTGTTCCTTTAGGCTCTTCTTTTTTGGCTCCGTTTGCTGCAGGAGCCCCGTGATCGTCTTTCTTAGGTTCGTCTTTCTTAGGTTCGTCTTTTTTGCCTTCATCTTTTTTAGGTTCGTCTTTTTTGCCCTCATCTTTTTTAGGTTCGTCTTTTTTGCCTTCATCTTTCTTATGATCATCTTTTTTTTCTTCCTTTTTATCATTTGCTGCACCATGTTCGTCAGGTTTTGCATGGGGATCCGCTTCTGGTTTTGCATGGGGATCCGCATTCGCCTCATGCCCCGTTCCTTGGGCAGCCATTTCAACATGTTTTTTTCCAGATATGGTCTTAAATATGAAAAAGCCGCCCACCCCTAATGCCACAAGCAACACACCACCTATTCCCGCAAAAAGAACGAGTTTGTTTTTCTTTTCTACTTTTGCAGTAGGATCAGCCGCTTTTTCATCCTTTTTAGCATCTGCTTTTTTTTCTTCATTTTCAGCCATAAATAATTCCTAAGCTCAAAATCGAAAAGGGTGAATTTTTTATTGCCTTCTAGCTTTGAGTTTGCCATAAAATTACTGAGCAGGTTTGTTCGTTATGTCGCATAAACTATCGGCAATCTTTTCCAGAATATGCAATATCTGCCTGTTATTGAGGTCTTAAATTATGGAATTAAAAGAATTTGCTGAAGTTATTTTATTTGGGACAAATATTGCTCACGACAAACTTTTGAACCCAAAAGTACTCACTGATGAACAATCTTATCAGGCAATTATTGCACCTAAAGTACCAGGACGTCCGATAGGACTGCAATTTAATGAAAATATGTTAGAAAAAAAAATTTCATTCCCCAATCAACATCAGCTCGACAATGAAAAGCAACGCGGCTACGTTCTTCACTTTTTCGCAAATCATGAACTTCTTGCTATGGAAATCATGGCATTAGTGTTACTTTTATTCCCTAATGCTCCTAAAAATTTTCGCATGGGTGTTGCAAAAACAATTCTCGAAGAACAGAAGCATATGTCATTATATTTAAATCGAATGAATGATCTGGGAGTTCAATTTGGTGAAATTCCTGTAAATGATTTTTTTTGGAATTGCCTTTCCACTATGAAATCTCCCCTCGATTTTGTCACAACAATGAGTATGACATTTGAGCAAGCAAATATTGATTATTCACTTTATTACAAAGATCTCATGAATAAAATCGGAGACAAAGTAACAGCGAATATTTTAAATATTGTTTACCAAGAAGAAATTGGGCACGTAAAACATGGTGTGACTTGGTTTAACCGCTGGCGCGATAACAGCAAATCAGAATGGCAATCCTATGTTGAAGCTCTAGAATTTCCCTTAACTCCCGCACGTGCAAAAGGTATAATTTTTGATATGAATGCGCGCAAAGTGGCGGGCCTTTCTGAAGACTATATTATGCAACTCTCTGTATTTTCTTCTTCAAAAGGCCGCCCTCCCTGCATTTATTATTTCAACCCCGCCTGTGAACAAGAGATAGCAAGAGGAGCAATTGGTTTTACCCCTACAAAATCTATTTTAAACTTGCAAAATGACTGCTGCTCTTTAATGCAATTTATTTCCACAAAGGATGACATTGTATTAACTTCCCAAAGACCAAGTCTGCCTTTTTTAAAAAAACTCCAAGATTGTGGTTATCATCTTCCAGAATGGGTGTTGTTGCATAAAAATAATTCGGATATAAAAAATATTTCTCAAAACTATATTAGCAATTTGCAACCCTGGGGATGGAGCCCAGAAAGTACAAATATTATGAAATCATTTTTGCCTAAACTCATTGGTAAAAATGTTTTTTTAAATGAAATATTTAAGGAAGAATTTTACCTTCAATATATTAAATCTCTTTATTCGAAAGAAACAGCCGCTAAATTAATCATAAAATTAAAAATTGATTTGAAAAATATTGAGTTTTTATTACCCGAAGATGAAGATTTACCTAAAATTTCAATCGACTTAAATTCAGTTGACTTAAATATCAAATACTTTTTAAATCGCAGAAATTTTAGAACCGTAGTACTTAAGGCTCCCTGGGGTTGTTCAGGGCAAAATATGCTGAGAGTCCAGACACATGAACTCGGAACGCCAGATAAAAACTGGATTCTCAACATATTAAGAGAACAAGGCGCACTAATTGTTGAACCTTGGTTTGAAAAAGTGGTCGATCTTTCCTATCAAGCAAAAATTTTAGAAAATAAAACAATTATTCCCATTGGAAGCACCCGTTTTTTAACGGATCTACGTGGACAATACAAAGCTACATTTCTTGGCAAAAAAACCGATGATTTATCCTCTGAATTAATGAAATTCATATACAATAATTATGAAAATTATTCTGGCATTGAAGAAATTTTAAAAGCAACTTCAATACTTGTAGGTGAATATTTAATTGCTAGTAAGTATGAAGGTCCCTATGGGATTGATGCTTTTATTTATAAAGATGAAAGAGCACAACATGGCTACCGCCTAAAGTTTTTGTCGGAAATAAATCCTAGATTTACTATGGGAAGAGTTGCTCTAGAAATTGGAAAAAGAATTCAAACAGGAACTTCTGCTATTTGGGCACATCTCAGAGTAAAAGATTTATTAAATGATAATTTTAAATCTTTGAAAGAATTTTCTGATTATATTGAAACTCATTTTCCTATTAAGCTTTCAGAAAAACCGAAACCTCTTATTCAAGAAGGGATCCTATTTACAAATGATCCCACTCTGGCAACTTCTGTCATCACTGTTCTTATTGTAGGCAAAAAAGTCCTTCACGACTTTACAAAACTGACAGGAATTGAAATAATTAAATAATATTTTTATTGATTTATTAGTTCTATCTTTTACTTTATTCTGGTGAATGTAACTTGAAAAACTTAATCAGAAAGATATCAAATAAAATTAAATCCTTCAAAAGAAGACCTCATTCAAGAGAAATATTATTTATTTTAAATAAAAATATTTTTTTTAAGAAATTTGAATTGATTAATCGAGAAACAATACATATTTTATTCAATAATAAAATATTTGAAAAATCGGCTCAACTTACCTATATTTCAATTTTATCAATCGTACCCTTACTCGCCATTATTTTTACCTTTATTCATGCCATTAATGGTTTCAATAGTTTATTTACAAAAGTCATTGAACCCTTAATTATGAAGCACTTTGGCAGTAACGCCGGAACAGAAATCACTAATTATCTTCAAGCTATTATTCTAAATTTAGAGCTTAAAGAATTAGGAGTCATTTCATTTCTTACTTTTTTATTTACTGTAGTTTTATTAGTATTTAATATCGAAGATACAATTGATGAAATCATGGAATTTAAAAACAAGATGACTATGTTTAATAGAATTTCAAAATGCTGGCTCATTATTACTGTAACACCTTTTTTATTTACAGTAGCTCTTGTACAATCGGATAGTTTTTTAAAATTATTTACCTTATATGAATTTAAAATATTTGATTCTTTCACAATTAAAATAATTCGAGAAATTATTGGCTGGACTTTCCAATGGCTGTTTTTTATTTTCTTATTTTATATTATTCCAAGTAATAAAGTGAGATTCAAATCGGCATTGTGGGGCGGTCTGGCCGCAAATATACTATTTGAAATTTTGCAATATGTGAACTTATTAATTGCAAAAAGAACTTTGTCTACCGATCCCAGTCACATTTATGGTTCCGTTCCTATTATTGCTGTCTTATTTTTTGCCTGGATTAGATTAATTTGGGTTATTATTCTAGTAGGAGCTTCCTACACCATTTCAACTCAAAAAATTCTTTACCATAAAGAATATAAAACACTCAAAATATTTCCCAGCAAAGGCTTTATAGATTGTCTTGGCGTCTACAATTCCATTAAAAATTTATACAAACGCCAAAATATACCATCAACTGAATTTTCAATTATCAAAGAAACAAAAATCAATAGACATGAAGTGGAAGGATGGCTACGCTATCTTATAAGTAAAAAAATCATATGCTTGCTAAATAATGATTTAAAAAATCCATTATATATCCCAACATATCAATCTATAAAAGAAGAACAAAATGAAGATTCTTTTTTAAAAAACCTATTACTAGAAGACTCTCAACATCACAATCCAGAGTATCAACATATATTGGAAGTTCTGCAATCTGAAAAAAAATGACTTACTTTGCTTCCGATATTTTTACTTGCAAATTTTTAATTTTAAATTTTGCTTTTTTTAATACTTCTTTTTTATTTTCATTCACTTCAACATGAGTAAAGTTATCAAAAATAAATATATTACCAATATCTTCCTTAGTGAAAGAAAGTTCATTGATAAAAGCGCCTAAAATATCTCCTGGGCGCATTTTATCTTGCTTGCCTTTATTCACATACATTTTAATAAAACGAATTCTATTTGTTTGCTCATTTTCTGAAATTTTATGAGATTTCTCAGATACATTATCTGAATGATAATTATATGATTTTGCAGAAATTCCAAGTTCTTTCATCATATTTAGATAATATCCCAAGTTCTTTTCTTCACATAATGCAACCGATACGCCCGAATTCCCCGCACGCCCTGTGCGCCCTGAACGATGGATATACTCCTCATTCGTATAAGGAATGTCATAATGAATAACTATCGGCAATTTGGAGACATCTATACCCCGAGATGCAATATTTGTGGCAACTAGAAACTTCAAATTTCCTGTTTTAAAGTTCCGCATAATACTATTACGATGAACCTGCCCCAACTCACCTGTAAGAGCCTCTGCTTGAAAGCCTTCTTTTTTCAAAGATTCTGCTAACTGATGTGAAGTTTCTCTTGTATGGCAAAAAATGATCCCCTTGTTAACATCATTTTTTTCTGTATTTTTCAATAATTTTTTGAGCGTATTATACTTTTCTTCTTTATGAGATGTCATATAATAATGAGAAATTTGAGCTGCTAGTTGATGATCATCACTCTGGTTTGATTCGATATCATTTTGCACAGTCATATACTTTGCATTTTTTAATATCATCTTCTCAATTATAGATACTTTTTCATTCTTTGTTGCAGAAAATAAACCTACCTGAATTTCTATGGGCAGATAATTACATATTTCTTCTACTTGATCGGAAAAACCCATACCTACCATAATATCAGCTTCATCTAAAACTAGATTTTTTAAATGATTTAACGAAATGGCATCACGCTCTAATAAATCAATGATTCTTCCAGGAGTCCCAATAATAACATGAGGTTTTTTTGAGAGTTCCTCAATTTGAGCCCCTATTGGAGTTCCTCCAAATGCCGTGCGCACTAAAATATTTTTATTATCAGTAGAATAAATTGCACTTGCCACTTTATTTGCAACATGAGCAATTTGATTCCCAAGTTCCCTCGTAGGAACTAAAATAAGAGTTTGATGCTCACGCTCTTCGATATTTATTTTTAAAAATAGCGGCAATATGAAAGCCAATGTTTTTCCAGATCCTGTTGGCGCAAGAGCAAAAACAGAATTATTATTATAGATTGGCTCTATGCATAATGTCTGAATTTTAGTTAATTTCTCGATTCCTAAAATTTCTAAATATTTTGCTAGCTGCAGGGATTGATTGTTCATATTCCGTTACTTTATTTAAAAGATCAAAAAAAAAGCCTCCGACTTTTCGGAGGCTTAGAAAT
>NZ_CP017834.1:300000-389960 GCF_001907975.1 Silvanigrella aquatica | reverse complement strand
AAGATTACAAAAACAGAGTGCGGTTCCCTTGACCTAGAATAGAGTCTCTTTACAGAGAACTCGAAATTCCTAGAAAGGAGGTGATCCAGCCGCAGGTTCCCCTACGGCTACCTTGTTACGACTTAACCCCAATCATCGCACAAGCCTTGGCAGGCTGCCCCCTTACGGTTAGCCCACCTGCTTCTGGCTTATGCAACTTTCGTGGTTTGACGGGCGGTGTGTACAAGGCCCGGGAACGTATTCACCGCAGCCTGATGATCTGCGATTACTAGAGATTCCAACTTCATGTGGTCGAGTTGCAGACCACAATCCGAACTGAGACCATGTTTTTGCGTTTGGCTCCACCTCTCGGCTTTGCTTCGCTTTGTCTTGGCCATTGTAGTACGTGTGTAGCCCTGGATGTAAGGGCCATGAGGACTTGACGTCATCCCCACCTTCCTCCGGTTTATCACCGGCAGTACCCCTATAGTTGCCAACTTAATGATGCCAAATAAGGGAAAGGGTTGCGCTCGTTGCGGGACTTAACCCAACATCTCACGACACGAGCTGACGACAGCCATGCAGCACCTGTATCCGTGTGTATTGCTACTATTACGCATCTCTGCGCTTTTCACGGTATGTCAAACCCAGGTAAGGTTCTTCGCGTTGCTTCGAATTAAACCACATACTCCACCTCTTGTGCGGGCCCCCGTCAATTCCTTTGAGTTTTAGTCTTGCGACCGTACTCCCCAGGCGGATAACTTAGCGCGTGGGCTACGGTACTGGAGGGGTCAACTCCCCCAACACCTAGTTATCATCGTTTACGGCGTGGACTACCAGGGTATCTAATCCTGTTTGCTCCCCACGCTTTCGTTCCTCAGCGTCAGTATTCGGCCAGGTGGTCGCCTTCGCCTCCGGTGTTCCTGCTGATCTCTACGGATGTCACTCCTACACCAGCAATTCCACCACCCTCTCCGAAACTCAAGAAACACAGTCTCAAATGCACGTCCCAGGTTAAGCCTGGGGATTTCACACTTGACTTGCATTCCCGCCTACGAACCCTTTACGCCCAGTAATTCCGAACAACGCTCGCACCCTTCGTATTACCGCGGCTGCTGGCACGAAGTTTGCCGGTGCTTCTTCTTTTGGTACCATCAAAGAACTGCTTTATTAAAACAACTCCCCTTCTTCCCAACCGAAAGAGCTTTACAACCCGAAGGCCTTCATCACTCACGCGGCGTTGCTGCGTCAGGGTTTCCCCCATTGCGCAATATTCCCCACTGCTGCCTCCCGTAGGAGTCTGGGCCGTGTCTCAGTCCCAGTGTGGCTGATCGTCCTCTCAGACCAGCTATCCATCTTCGCCTTGGTGGGCTGTTACCCCGCCAACTAGCTAATGGAACATGGGCTCATCTTTCGGCTGCCGGCCCGAAGGTCCCGGCATTTCCAGCATCGCTGCTGCTTACGCGGTCTTAGCTACAGTTTCCCGTAGTTATCCCCCTCCAAAAGGCAGATTCCCATGCATTACTCACCCGTGCGCCACTAAGGTATTGCTACCTCCGTTCGACTTGCATGTGTTAGGCACGCCGCCAGCGTTCGTTCTGAGCCAGGATCAAACTCTTAGCTCTAATTTACTTACGTTGAACTATTTCTAGTCCCACGATTTTTTTACTATCTTGACGGTTCTTTTACGGAACCTTAACAACCTCTTCTTAAAAACTTTTACATTCCTAATCCAACGTTGCTCGGGAACCGCACTCTGTTTTTGCTTTCTTCTCTTGTCAAATTACTTCTCTTTGCTGGGCTTTTTCACCTTTTTGGGAGGTTCAATCGCTAGCAGCGAGAAAGTCACCTTGCATTACAAACCGAACCTTGTCAAATATTTTTAATAAAAATATTTGAATTATTTTTCGCTATTTTTTTATGCAATCACACTTGGCAAGCGCTATAAAATGAGGAGATTTTTGTGCTTTACTTGCTTAAAAAGCGTTCAAATTTTACTTCTAAAAGCGACTTAGTCGACAAGATATTTTAAAATTTCAAGATATTAGTCCCTGTATGACTTCTTTTGCAGACAGAATAGATTTACACCCATCAACACTCTTACCCGCTTGCCAGTAGTCTTTATAGCCGGCACCCTCAAGAGATGCTCTTTTCAATTTCCAAACGGACTGCAAAGTATAATACAGTCGCATCCAGTGTTTCATTTTTTTATGCTGAAGCATATATTTTGTGATAAAATTAGCCTTCGTACCAATACGCGTAATGTACTCCGTATTAATAACTGAGACTGGTACTCCTGAAATTTTTTCAGTAAGCACAATATCATTTGAAGTTGCTCTTATAATGGCATTTTTATAATCTTCGTGCGCATGACATTCTTTAGTTGCTATAAACCGGGTACCCATTTGGACTCCAGCATACCCCAAGTTCAGCGCTTCTAGGAATTCTTTCTTTTCTCCCACACCACCAGCACATATAATAGGAACCTGAAACTCCAGAAGATCTTTGTATATTTTTTCAGCACCGAGATGCCCTGCATGACCACCAGCTCTATTATTTACACATATAAGTCCTTGAACCCCGGATTGAATTGCTTTTTCAGCCCATTTTTTTTCCGTCACATCATGATAGACAACACCGCCTAGCGGTTTCACAAGATCTACTATCCATTTTGGATTACCCAATGACGTTACAAAAAAGCGAACACCTTCCTCTAAAGAAATATCTAGCCATTTTCTCATTCTATTTTCGTATATTTTAGAGGATTTTTCAGTAATGATATTCATTCCAATAGGTTTTTTTGTAAGATTTTTTATTAATCTTAGACCATCACGAAATTCATGTTTATGAACAAAAACCATAGATAAAGGCTGTATAATTCCAATCCCACCCGCCTCCGACACAGCGGCAACCAATTCAGGATTACTACAAGGGTACATCGCACCACAAATAATAGGAAATTCAATACCAACTTGTTTCGTAAATACTGTTTCAAAATTCATAATAATTCTCTATTTATTATATTAATTTATTTCAATCTAACTTTCCAAGTAGCAGTAACTTTAGTAACAATCTCATTTTTGTCATTTGTAATATTAGCGTACAATTTTAATTCTTCATCATTTTTGGTTTCAACAGGATATTGAAAAAAACATTCTGAAATTAAATTGCCCCTTGCTTTTTTTAAATATTCAACTTCAATTTTAATTAAAATCGCAAGAGCATTATGAGGTAACTGCGATATAAGACATAAGCCAGAAGAAAACTCACCTAAATTTGCAAGAGCTATAGCATGAATACTATTCAAGTGATTTCTAACTGATTTTTTATCTTTTAGAAGTATTCTGACAAATGAATTTTCAATACTTAAAACAACAGGAGAAATTGAACCGGTATATGGAATATAGTGAGATATTATAGAGGAAAATATTTTATTTCCACCTGGGACTTTTTTTAACTGTGGCCAAGTTGTCTGAACAAGTTTACTAGGAGATGAAAAATCGCTTAAGAACTTTAGCATATCAGCAAACCTCAATTTGGATTATTATGAAAAGAGTTTTATAACCATTTTTAAAATATTTTGCCACTTTTGGAGGTCAGTTATTCAACTTCTTCATGATCGTATAGACTTTGCCTTGAAATCCCTAAAGAAGTAGCTATTTTAGATTTGTTACCTCCATATTTTTTTGACGCCACATTAATCATGATTTTTCTTAAGATATCTTTAGCTTCATCAAAACTTTCTCCCGAAGAAATATATTTTAATAACGCTTCTCCAAATCGACCTTCTAAAATATCACCATAATTTTTTGTCGTACCCGAATTGCCCATAGACGCATTACCAGAAGAAGAACGCATACTTCCAATAATTTCAATATCTGAGGGATAAATTTGACTACGATGATCGGCAAGTGCTTTCGAAAGAGCATTTTCTATAATTTGATGCAATGTTCTAAAATTTGCAGGAAAAGAATGATTGGCAGCCAAATCAAGAATTTTGCTAATCACCTCAGGGCTGGACGAGACTTTTAAATCTTCACTTGATTGAGAGAGTTGTTCGAAAATAAATTGAATAACTTTCACCAAATCTTGATTTAAATCTGAAATCGAAGGCAGATCTATTTCTCTATGCGCATACGCTTCCAAAAAGCCCGGTACTATTTTTTTCTGATAATCAGTGCAATAAGTACCAATAAATTTAATAAGACTTATGGATAAACTTCCATCTCCTAAAACCGAAGGAACAAATTCAGAATCAAAAATACTTTTAAGTTTATTTTGATTTTCATAGGAAAGAGCGTGTAAATTATCAAGCACTAATACACCGCCTACTGCTCTTTCAAAAAGACTCAATTGCAAAGTATTTCCAATGCTTTTTGAATCCCCAAAAAGTAACAAAGAATTCGCTTCATCTGATTTTGAAGCGCAATCATGATAAACAATATTTCGTGAAAGACTGCCGTAATTTTGTTTTAAAAACTTATGCGCAAATAATTGCGCGCCTACCGTTTTACCCGTACCCGATGCTCCACAAATTAATAATCTTTCTTCTTTGCGGCGCATAGAATGCTCAAAGGCATCGGAAGTTTGTTTTAATAAGAAAATTTCTTTTGAAAATCGAGAATCGAACTCCATGATTTTTAATTTTCTAATTGTTGTTGCCTGTAATGCAGAGGCACCAAGTATTTTTGTAAGCGAAAAGGAGTCTTTAAGTTTAGGACAGAACATATCAGCCCCCGCTCTAATGACTTTGGCGGGTAAATCTAAATCGTCTGAATTAGATATCATAATTACAGGTAAACCAGGAAGTGTGGAACGTAAATCGGGTAAAAGATCAATCCCCCATTTATTTGTTCCTTTATAAAAACAATCTACAACACAAACATCATAAATGTTTTTTCTTAAAAGTTTTTCTGCCGCTTTTATGCTATCGGCAATATCTGCTTTACCGCCAAGCCCTTCAATTGCGAGAACAATATCATCGGCATCCTCAGGAGTATCATCAACGACAAGCCAGCGCGATATTGGAAATACTTTAGATACCATTACTTAGAGTCTCCAATCCAATTAAATGCAAGTCCTTCTATTCTTTCTTTTTTAGTAATAAGCTTTAGGATAAATGACTCAGGCAAGTTGATATCCTCATCAGAAACAACTTCAACCTTTTCTCCTTCTTGAGCTAAATTAATAATTTTGTTTAACTCCAAATGATTGATAAGGTAATTTTCCAAACCACATTCAATTGTCGACTGAACAAGTTCTTCGTTTTTGAAATAAATAACTCTTTTCCGCTTGAGAATAAATTCAGGCAATTCATTGCTTTTTTCCTCGACCAAGCGACAGGGAATATCAAATCCGGTTTCAACAATATTTTTTTCAATGGTAAAGATCATTCGTCCTTTTAACTTTGCTAATCCTCTTTTAATAATAGAAAGACCTCTTCCTGAGCGGCCAAAAAACCGGAAGAAAACGGGCGAATCAATATTTTTTAAATCTATTCTATTTGTAAACTTAGCAAAATATATATTAAGTGCCGATACAAAAGAAATTTTAGAATAAACCCTTATGGATAAAAAATTTTTTTCATAATAAAGAAGCACTTTTGAAGGAAAAGTAGAATGCTTAATTGCATTAGAAGAAAGATTGACAATAATTCTTTCAAAAATAGTGAGATCCAATATAGTAGTTATAATATTTTTTGGCAATTTATTCACTATATCTGACCCTAAAAAATGAGTTTTTATATATTGTAAAACTTCATCTGAATTTAAGTCTTTGGCTGCATTAAATTCCTGGTATAATTCATTGGTAGATCTTATTTCTATAGCAAGTCTTTGCATAATTCCACGAATTGCCGAGACGTTATAATTAAGATCTTGCTCATTATATTTTCTATTTACGGCATCTAAAATTTTAGCGATATCATGTTGCGCATCAAGAATAAGTGTCTGATAAAACTGTAGATTTTTTCCTCTTACCTGAACTGCTTTTTGCGCAAGTATTTTTACATTAAGCCAGTTTATTTTATCTGTCTTTTCTAACAATTCGTCAACATCTTCTGTTTGCTCAAGTAATTTTCCTGCATACCTAATAGAATGCAGCATGACAAAAATACAAATTCCCCAAAATAAAATTACAGCGAGAGATACCATTATAGGTAATGAAATACTATGATATTCAAATAAGCCTAGAGAATTGCGAGCACAGGTATTGATATTCAATTCCACAAGATAGGGATAAGGAGATCTTGCGGGCTGAAAATACTCTGTTCTTTTTTCCTGGCACTCGTGAGGAGGTTCATCGGGTGAAATCCATTCCCCAATAAGCTGACGCTCGGGGTTTAGGAAATAGACTGAGACTCTAGCTACCCTTTCTTGGCTTTGATTCTTTTTCGAATCAAAAGTAAAGTTGAGATATTCCTGCATCAGAGACTGGGATTGATCCTGTAGCCCTTGGGAATCGAGCTCCGCCGTGCCCAATATACTACCTGTAATCCCTCCCATGATAAGGGAAACATCATGCCTTAAATTGGCGATCCGTTCTGCCCTTACAGATAAAGTCCAAATAATAGCATAGAGAATGATAAAACCAATAGCAGATATAATGAAATATGCTAATAAAGATCCTGAGTTAAATCTAAACTTTAGGTTTATGCGCATGTTGTCTTTCATTCCACAATTACTCAAGAATCTAAAAAACAAGAAACATAGGTTCAATATTATCGATATCACAATATTATCTAAAAGCCCAAGCCTAAAAAAAGTACGATTCAAATAATAAAAACTCACGAAAGGGCTTAAAAAACGAGTAAAAATCTATTGCTAGAAAATTTTCCTTGCCAAATAGAATACCGAGTGATATTGGCATCGTTCCAGTGATGCTTCATAATGAAGAATTGCGAAATGAAATTGCCTTAATTTGTCATAATTTTTTTTAACTATTTCAGGAGGTTGGTATGCACGGATCACGTCATCGTCGTAAGCATCCAAAAGGTCGTCGTAAAGTGGGTCGTAAGAAGAGAAAATTGCTTAGACGTCGTCGTGCTGCAAGAACTGGCGGTAAGTAAGTAAAACTAAAGCCTAAAGTTCTTAGCAATGCAATTGCTTAGCGCTCAAAAATCCTCCCTTCTGTATGGAAGGGAGGATTTTTTTATGCCTTTGAGAGTCAATATTAAAATTTTTCTTTTTTTAACATTTCAACAATGAATTTTTTTAATTTTCTTAAAGGGATTCTTCCCTCTTTATTAACTAAATTTTCCAATTCAGTTAATTTTGCATCTTGATTATTTTTTTGAAAAAAATTCTCAGCGATACTTTGCAAGGCATTTAATCTGTCTAAATCAAGCCACTCTGGCCTTTCTGGCATTGAGTTTTCTTGCGTAAAATTCAGAGGACAAACGTCTACGGCAAGTTGAACTTGATTTTTGACATCTGAAATTTTATATTGCAACGGCAGTCCCTGTGTTCTACAAATGTTGGGTCTGACATCGTAAATTGTGCATTTGCCGTTGTTTAAAAAAGCACAAGGACTGCTCGTTTTTCCAAGAGTATTTTTTTGGGGTGATGATTCAGATTCACATAATTCATTTAAAAGATTTTGTTTTTCTTCTGATGACAAAAAATTGACCCATTCTACTATCACATAAGCCTCAGATTGAAAAATGGATAAATCTACGTAACAACACTTTGAACACCCTAAGCGGCACTCCATATTATTTTCATACTTTTTGAAGAAACTCAGAAAAAAGTCAGAACTGTTTTTTTGAAGTTGAACAACGGGACGCAATGAGGAAGAGGGTTCATAAAGCATGATTAACAATGTCCTAATCAAGAGTCTTAAAAAACTAAGTTACTTTCTTAAGTAAACTTAACTTATGCTAAACTATTGAAAAGCAATAAAGGAAGTCAAGATGTTTAAAAGTTTTATTAAAAAATTATTTGTATTTATTATTTATGGCTTTATTTGGCTCTTTATTTTTTCCATACCTTTATCAAGCGGAAAAAACTTATTTGAAATTGGCTACGACAAGATTGTTGATACAAAACCAGTGCATTGGATACTTTCTAAAGTATCGAAGGGTATGAAAAAGACGGAAAACAACGCAAAAGAAGCCACAGAAAATGCGATTGACAAAATTGAATCTGAAATGAAAAAGTAAGAGATAACTTTCCCTTAAAAAGGGAAAAACGCCCTTTATTTTTTATGCGATCAGGAATTTCAATATGTCGCTCCCCCCATTATTACAATTGTCTCTGCAAAATGAACTCGCGCAAGCCCCTATTCAAAAGCTACAATCGGCTTACTCTAAACTTTCAGATCAGTATAGAATAAATCGAAATCTCATTCATTTTAGCTTACAAAATACAGAACAAAGAATCTCATATTTAGCAGCAAGAATGCCCGCTACCTACGAAGCTGTTTATCATGTGCTAAATGAAATTGAACTTGAAAATGAGAACGAGTTGAACTCACTACTGGACGTAGGAGCGGGGCCAGGGACAGCTTCTTGGGCATGTAGTGAGCGATTTCCGTCAATCCAGAAGCTCACACTCATTGAGCAAAATAAAGAAATGGCAGAACTGGGAAAAAAACTTTCCCAAAATCACCCTCTCTTAAAAAATGCGGATTGGAAAATTGCCGATTTTACAAAAAATATAGAAAAAATCGAGCCTGCAGACCTTGTCATTGCTTCTTATTCCTTTAATGAAATCGGTGAAAAAAATCAGCAACAATTCTTAAAGTTTGTCTGGGAAAAAACCAAAAAATACTTAGTTTTGATTGATCCGGGAACACCTCAGGCCTTTCACGCAATTCATAAAGCAAGACAGTGGTTTATTGAAAATAACGCTTCAATTTTATCTCCCTGTCCTCACATGCTGACTTGCCCGGCGTTTCAAAATGAAGATTGGTGTCATTTTTCAGCACGGGTTCAACGCAGTTCCTTACATAAAATGCTAAAAGAAGGTGAAAAAGGATATGAGGATGAAAAATTTTCCTATCTCATTCTTACAAAAGGACAGATAGCAAATTATGAAGGGCGTATTGTGCGCAATCCCGACATCAACAGCGGTCATTTAAAATTGCATCTCTGCACAAAAAAAGGATTTGAATCTATAACTTATTCAAAGAAACAGGGTCTACTCTACAAACGCGCCCGAAAGTCATCCTGGGGAGACAGATGGGTGATATCTCCCTCTCAGGATGAACTTTCCGACTAAAAGCGGATAGCACTTTATGATTTAGGTATTGACTTCGACTCTCTCACGCTTAATTTCCTTATGTGCTGGTTCCTAAAGCAAGACCACATGGTTTCATAACTTTATATTATTTATAACTTATAAGGATTTAATCTATGACAGCAGAAGTCCATTCCTTTCAAGCAGAAGTGCAACAATTGATGAATCTTATGGTTCACTCACTTTATTCCAATAAAGAAATTTTCTTAAGAGAATTAATTTCTAACTCAAGTGACGCCGTCGATAAGTTACGCTTTGAAGAAATTACAAATCATAATTTGCTGAAATCTGACAAAGAGAACTCTATTACTTTAAGCATTGATAAAGAAAATAGTATATTAAATATTGAAGATAATGGAATTGGCATGAGCAAAGAAGAGCTCATGAATAATTTAGGAACAATTGCCAGCTCTGGAACTAAAAAATTCCTAGAAAAATTATCAGAACAAGACAAAAAAGATTCCAACTTAATTGGACAATTTGGCGTTGGATTTTACTCTGCTTTTATGGTTGCAAAACAAATAATTGTAGAAAGCCGCTCTGCTCATGGTGGATCTGCTTATAAATGGACTTCTTCAGGCGATGGTTCTTACACAATTGAAGAGAGCTCTAAAGAAACAAGAGGAACTCGCATTGAAATTCATTTAAAAGATGAAGAAAAAGAGTTTGCTGATGATTGGAAAATTCGCAGTATTGTCAGAAAATACAGCGATTACGTAACTTATCCTGTTTATCTTTTAGAAACAAAAGAAGATAAACAGGAGGAAACACGTCTTAATAAGTCAACCCCTGTTTGGGCTCGTAACAAACGCGAAAATAAACCTGAAGATTATAAAGAACTTTATAAGCAAATTTCAATGGATTGGAGAGAACCCCTCCTATGGGAACATATCAGCGTCGAAGGCTTAGTTCCTTTTAATGCTGTCATTTATGTTCCAAGCGAAGCACCATTCGATCTTTACACAAGAGATAATCATGGCTTACATTTATACGTAAAAAGAGTTTCTATTACTGAAAAATGTAAAGAATTATTACCCGAATATTTAAGATTTGTTGCAGGCGTTGTCGAAACAGATGAAATTCCTCTCAATGTTTCTCGCGAAATTTTGCAACAAAATAATAAATTACCGCAAATTAAAAAACAAATAATCAAAAAAACATTATCTTCTTTGCAGCATTTAGCTAATAATGAACAAGAAAAATATTTAAATTTCTATAAAGTTTTTGGCGCGGTTTTAAAAGAAGGCTTTCATTTTGACCACGAACAACACGAAACTTTGAGTGAGCTTGTGCGCTTTAAATCCTCTAAAACAGGAAAAGAAGGCTGGGTTTCTTTTAAAGAATATATTGAACGTAAAGCAGAAGCACAAAGAGAAATTTACTATTTAACAGGTCCAAGTTATGAAGCTCTTGAACGTAGCCCCCACCTAGAAGCACTGACATCACGAGGCATTGAAGTTTTGTTCTTAACTGATGCTATCGATGAATGGTTCCTCATGAGCTATGCGAAACATGGTGAATATAATTTAAAATCCATTAATAAAGGTGATCTTGACCTTACGGGCATTGGAAAAGAAAGCGAAGAAGATAAAAAGAACGAGGAAGCACCTGCTGAGGAACTCGTTGGATTGTTAGATCTTTTCCGCACAAAACTCTCTGATGACATTAAAGAGGTCAAAATTTCAAAACGTCTTCGCGAAAGCGCATGTTGTTTAGTTGCTGATGAAAACGGAATGAGTGCTCATATGGAGCGCATTATGAAAGCATCAGGACAAGATATGGGTGCAAATAATAAGCGTATTTTAGAAATTAATCCTTCCCATAATTTAATTAAAAATCTTGCGGAAAGAAAAAATAAGAATTCCGAAGACACCTTGTTAACAGAATGGGTAGAAGTTTTGTATGAAACAGCTCTTTTATCCGAAGGTAGCCCCGTTAAAAACCCAGGGAGCTTTGCAAAACGTTTAACTAAAATTATGGAAGTGGCTTCTGGTAAATAATTCCTAACGGAAAACATTTCCTTGCCTATATGGAATCCCTTCAAATTTCTTAAACTGATTAAGAAGCACAAATTGAAGGGGTTTTTTTATGGAAGTGTTTGACTCCGAAGGCAAATCGATATTTGATATCACACCGAAAAAGAAAAAAAGGTATGTTTTATTTGTATTTAAATTATCTCGCGAAGATGAATCTCGAATTAGAACAATAGAAAAAGCGATTCAACATGCTCTTCCTGAGCATGTTCTCATTCGCATTGAAGATCCCAATGAAGGATTAAAAGCCTTACTTGTTAAAAATATAGAAATTATTTTTGTCGATTCCTCAATTTTTGGAAGCGATAAAGTTTCTGTTGAATATGGTTTAGAGTGCAAAAAAAGAAAAAAATGTCCCATATTTTTTATAGCTCAAAGCGAGGAAACATTAATTCAGGAATATAGAAAAACCCTTGCCTTATATGAAGAATTTGATGATTATTTTAATGAACCAATCGACTTCATAGAAATAAGTAAAAAATTAAAAAGAGCATCATTGACTTTAGGGCGGAGAGCAAGAAGATTCTCCCTCGACATTCCAATTACAGTTTATCGATTAAACAATGATAAACTATATAATTTTATGCTCAGTGATTTAAGTCTCGTAGGCTTTGGAATCAAAATAAATAATGATGAACTCATGAACACCAATGAACAAGTAAAAATAAAATTACCTCTTTCTGAATTTAAATTATTTCACCCTCAATATGGCGAATTTTTACCTCTTTCCGGAAGAGTGAGAAGAATTTCAATTGATGGAAAAATTGCGGGATGCTCTATCGAACATATGACTCCTATGCAAATAGAAGTTCTCATGAATTTACTTGAAAAAGTAAGTAGAAGATTGCGGATGGCAAGAATAGCAGAAAAACCGATAATTGAAAAAGATCCTGTCCCTGTTTAAAATTACAACTTCTTTAATTGTTTTGCATAGTCATAAAGATATTGAATCCCACTAATTAAACTTGCAGCAAGTGCTAATAAAATAAATAATTGACCAATATAATGAAAGGGAATAAACCATAACGTACCACAAACAGTTAAACCAATAATGCCTAAATCTTGAAAAGTGGTTTTGGTTTTTCCGATCATATTTGAAGGAATTTGAATACCATCGTCAACGGCAGCAAGTCTAATGGCATTGATACCTAAGTCTCTCACAATAATAATGACAGCAACAAGGCCATCCATCCTATGCTTTTCAACTAATATTACCATAGCCGCGACAACTAAAAGCTTATCGGCAAGAGGATCGAGAAGTTTTCCTAACACAGTTTCTACTTGAAATTTTCTTGCAATCCATCCATCAAAAAAATCGGTAATAGCAGCCAGAGCAAAAACAAGAGCTGCCGCAATATCTGTCATACTAGGAACAATAGGCTTAATTAAACCAAAGTGTTCGGACTCCGTTGCAACTTCACCAAGGGACATAAGATATACGACTACAGGAATGCATAAGATGCGTAAAAAAGTCAGCCTATTTGGCAACTTTTTCAACCAATTCGGTACATCTTTAGAATTATTTGAATTTTCTTCTGAAGATAGCTTTCTATTTTTAAAAAACGACAGACTCAAGAGCAACCTCGTCACCACACAAAAGAACATTCACTCGTTCATACGCAACTCTAAGTGTTGTGCATGTGTCTTATTTATTTTTCAAGTCCAGAGTATAATATTATATAAATTGAATTATTAAAATGCTTAAAAAAGATATATTAAAAGAAGTGACTGTCAAAAAGTTATAATATGCAACAATCATCTTACTTTTGTATTTTTTGTTCAAATTTTTATTTTACAAACTAGAACGTGCAAATTGGATTTTTAATCAATTAATATCTGTGGAGTTCCATCTAAAACTCCTTTATTAGGAAAATTTTGGTAAGTCCAATTAGGACAGACAGATCGAGAATTTCCTCCTGATCTCACATTATAATGAACTAAAATATATGACCAAGAATTGGGGGCAACAGCGTATCCCGACGTACCAATCCACTTATAATTTTCTCCATGTGCACTTTTGCAAACAGCGGCTAAAGAATCACAAAATGTTTTTGCAGCTTCCATATTTTCAAAAGTATAATCCATATCCAAAATAGAGTGAAAGTACATTGAAGTTTTTCCTGAACCCACAATCCATGTTCCTTTATTATCAGGCTTAACAATATTATGCGGATAATTTCTTAGACCATTTGGCAAAGGCGGTGCCCATTTCCAATCATATTGATTTTGCTGACTAGCACAAAATAAATATGATCCTAAAGAAGCAAAAGCATGATTTGTATTATAAAAAAATATAGGAAAAGACACAAATAAAAATTTATTTAATTTCATAAAAAATTCCTTATAAACAATTAAATTAATGTATAAAAATTTTACTGTATATTATTCAATTAGCGAAGCTGTTATGCATCAATATATACATTTAATTACAAAAAAATCAATTTAAATTTTATATTTTTTTTTGGGAGTCAAAATGAGTTATTTAAAAATTAAAATTTTAATCGTAAAAAAATAAAATAATAATAGGTATTTTAAAAAAACTCAGTACATTCATTATTAAAAAAATACATTTCTCAAAAAATTTAAAAAAAATGAAATGTGAATTTAAAATCTTTTTTTAAAACTTAAGAAAATGAGATATCTTGACAATCAATCGCTTAAGTATAGTCTATTGCAATGAGGAATACATCCTCTTAACTTCTTAAGTTTAATTCATTATTAAAGGGGGTTCCATGAGTGTTTTAGTAGGTCGCCAAGCTCCAAATTTTAAAGCAGATGCTGTTGTAAATGGAGATTTCAAGGAAGTCTCTCTTTCTGATTTCAAAGGTAAGAAATATGTTGCTTTATTTTTCTATCCCTTAGATTTCACTTTTGTTTGCCCAACAGAGCTTCATGCTTTTCAAGAAAAAGCGGAAGAATTTGCAAAAAGAGATGTTGAGCTTATGGGTTGCAGCATTGATAGCAAATTCTCTCACTATGCCTGGCTGAGTACTCCTAAAAATAAAGGCGGCATTGAAGGCGTCAAGTATACTTTACTGTCCGACATTCACCGCACTATCGCACGTGACTATGATGTCTTAAGTGACGGAGGAGTTGCCTTCCGCGGTTTCTTCTTAATTGACAAAAGCGGTGTTGTGCGTCACCAACTTGTCAACGATCTTCCTTTAGGCCGTAACGTTGACGAAGCTCTTCGTCTTGTTGATGCTTTGCAACACTTCGAAAAACACGGCGAAGTTTGTCCTGCAAATTGGAATAAAGGAAAAGATGCAATGAAGGCAACCAAAGAAGGCGTAAGCAACTATTTGTCTAAAAATTAATTCTTTATTTTATTTGTAAGTTCAGATAATTTAAAAGTTCTTTAAGCTTTGCTTAGAGAACTTTTTATTTTTATATTTAAAAAGGAATTTAAAGAAAATGAAAAAAAACTTATTAAATAAAACCATTTTTATTTTAATTATACTCATTTCTCAGAATAGCGCTTATGCCCAAGACGATTCCTTTCCTGCATTAAAAAAATTAGAAAAAGAAGGCAATCAAGTTTCTGCTATGGCAGTTAGATTAAGCGATGGAAAAATTATTGCGGAATTAAATTCTGAAAAACGACTTTCTCCAGCATCTGTTACAAAGCTCATTTTAGCCTCTAAGGCTATTGATACCTGGGGAATTGATAAGACATTTACCACCAAAGTATTTATGCGTGGCAAACTTAATAAAGAAATATTAAATGGCGATTTGATTTTTTATGGAGTAGGAGATCCCTCGCTTACCAATGAAAAACTATGGTTTATATCTACCGACGTTGCACGCTATGGTATTAAAAAAATTACAGGTAAAATTATTGTTAATAATTCTTTTTATGGAAAAGTAACAGATGACGAAAATCGTATTGCGGGTAAAACAAAAAGTCAAAATGCTTATGATTCTCCTCTTTCTTCTGCCGCAGTCAATTTTAGTGTTCTTGCACTTGTCATAAGCCCCGCACAAGAAGAAGGACACACTGCGCACATTGCTCTTGAGCCTTATGCCATGTCAAATGTAAAAATTTTAGGTTCTGTAAAGACGACGAAAGAAAGCTCTAACACACAATTATCCGTTTCAAGAACATCAAAAAATGGCAAAGACACTTATATCGTGTCTGGAAATATTGCTTTAGGAAGTACGCCACAAAGAATTTATCGCTCCGTTTCCGATCCCAATTTATACGCTGGTGAAACATTTAACGCATTTTTAAACAGCGCTGGCGTTGAAACATCGGGGATGATTGATATTGACACATCAAATATTACCAAAAATGATGTCCTTGTTTCTCAAATAGAAAGTTTTCCTCTTGATTGGCAACTGCGCGGTTTATTTCAAGTAAGTAATAATTTTATTGCGGATATGCTAACTCTGAATTTAATTAATGAGACAAATTCTAAAAACAAAGGAGATCTTAAAGCAGGAGGTAAAATATTAGAGCAATATTTAAAAAATATCATTCAAAATTCTCCTTGGCATGATCAAAAAAACCAAAATTCACCTATAATTATAGAAAGCGGAAGCGGATTAACTCCCAATAATCGACTTTCTGCTAAAGACATTATTTCCGTGTTGGATCAAATGTATTTTAATGGTAGAGGTTTTCCAGCGTATCTTGCTGCTTTACCAGTAATTGGAGAAGAGGGAACGCTGAAAAAAAGATTTGCCTCCTCCTCTGAAAAACATCTTCAAGGAAGGTTGCGAGCCAAAACAGGCACTCTTACGGAACCAGTTCACGTTTCCGCACTAGGTGGCTACAGCCGTCTTCGTAATGGGGATTGGGTTTCTTTTGCAATTATTGTCAATGGAATGAAATCTAAACCACAAATCGATTTAAAAAACATACGAGATGCCATAGACTCGGACCTTGCAAAGGTTTTGCCATCGGAGCTTTAAAACATGGAAAGAAAAACTAAGGGAACATATACTCTGCGCCGTTTGTTTCCTTCTCTTTCAGAAGAAGATCTCCTTTTATTCCAAGAAAACTCATCCGTAATTAGATTAAAAAAGGGTCAAAATCTTTTTATTTCAGGTGATACCCCTCGTTCCATCTACGGTGTTGCCAATGGCTGTTTAAAAATTGTGCGTGAGAGCCAAGAAGGCGAAAGTGTCATCACACGCATTGTAAGAGCAGGACAAATAGTGGGAATTCGAGAAGTTTTTGGTGAGTTTAAGTACGGCCGCACTTCTGTCGCGCTAAAAGATAGCGAGGTTTTTTCTATTGAAAAAACCATTGTCATCGATTTAATTCAAAGAAGTCCAGCTGTATCAATGCAATTTATGAAAATTTTTTGCAACGAGCTCTCTCGAATGGAAAAAAGAATTGAGTCGGATCTTTATCGTCCTGCAAAAAACCGAGTTGCATCTGTTATTTTTGAGCTTTACAATTTATTTGCAGATGAAGGAGCGCAAAGTTTTGAACCTCCCTTAAATAGGCGAGACATTGCCGAACTCGCCGATGTCACGCCAGAAACCGTAAGCCGCGCTATTGCAGATTTAAAACATGCGGGAATCATGGAAACACAGGGCTCTTCGTTCACTATTCTTGACACTATGGCACTGCAAAATGAAGCGGAAGAAAGATAATAAAGTAACATGAATCCTTATCTTTCATGTGAGAATATAGAAATTAAAGTGGGTTATAAAACACTCATATCCTCATTTTCTTTAACCGTAAATTCCTCAGAAACATTTGCGATTACAGGATCAAATGGTTGTGGCAAAACTTCTTTATTGCGCATTTTAGCTGGTTTATCACGACCTCATGAGGGAGTGATAAAAATCATGAATGAAAAGCTATGGCCCACAAAAGAAATTAAATATGAACATTATTCTATTTTTCTTTCCAATATCCCCTCTTTGCTCCTAGATCATTCCGTTTTATGGAACTTAGAATTTTATGTAAAATCCTTTGGCTTAAAATTTACTCTTCCTGAATATAAACAAGCATTATCACTAGTTGGACTTAAGGATCGTGAAAAACAAATTGCCCGAAGCCTTTCTACAGGGCAAAAAAGACGACTGAGTTTTGCCGCCCTCACTCTCATGAAACCTAATATTGTCTTAGCAGACGAACCTACAAATGGTCTTGATGAAGAAGGCTGCCAGTTGTGCCTTGAAATATTATCTTCATTAAAAACCTTTCATAATTCTTCAATTATTATTGCGACACATGATGAAAAGCTTATTAATTGGTGTCAAAATAAAATTTCACTTGAAAAATATGTTCCCAAAGAACAAAAAAACAAAATCAATGTGAAGGCCTTACTCTAAAATGACATATGCGACACAACAAAAAAAAATCACTATTTTAACTTGGTTACATCACTTTATTTTTATTAATAAAATAAGTTTTCGTTCCCTTTGGGTACGTAAGGCAACTTGGTTCGGCACCCTCATTTTTGCTTGCTGCCTTCTTATTCTTTTTCCTTTTGGACTGGGAACAGAAGCTTTAAAACGAATCGATATTCAAATTGGATCCTTATGGATTATCAATGAGTTTATCGTGGTTTTGGCTGTAGGTCGTATTTTTGCTCCGGAACAAGAATCATATGCGATTGATCTTTTGCTTTCATCGCGTATTCCGCGTTCCTCATTACTTGCGGGTAAAATTTCATTTTCCTTTTTTCAAATTTTATCATTACAAGTACCTGTCACATTTTTTTGGATTATTTTATTTAATGTCCCTAGCTCTATTTTATATGAACTCCTTAAAATTATAATGCCGGTAAGCTTGCTTTTTAATGCGGGTACTGCAAGTTTGGGAGCGCTCGTTTCGTGCATAACAGCGCGCAGCTTAGCCAAAGAAATATTGCTCCCTATGCTATTTTTCCCCTTACAAAGCGGAATACTTCTTGCCGCTGTTTCTTTAACGGTTCAAGTTGGCAATAATTCATTGCTAGGAGCATTTAGTCCTGAGGCATGGTGGACTATCCTAATAACTTATCCCATTATATTTACAGCACTAGGCTTTTTATTAAGCGAAGTGCTTTTACAGGAATAGTTAAAATATGAACGTTGAAAACACTATACAAAGTAAAATTCCAAATAAAATATTAAAACCAATGAGAAGATGGAATTTTCTCATTCTATTATTTACTTTCATTCAAATAATAGGCTGGTATTTTGCATTATTTCAAATTGGAGCCGATACCGATCAAGGTAACGTTTACCGCATTATTTTTGTCCACGTTCCTGTTGCTTGGTGTGCTTTTTTTTGGGTATTTTTAAGTGCTATTTTTGCTATTTTAACATTAATATACTCCAAAAAATCTGAAATTTTCGATCGCAGTAGTCATGCCTCACTTGAATTAGGAACCGTGTTTTCGTTATTAACTTTAATCACGGGAAGCGTTTGGGGTAGACCCACCTGGGGAGTTTGGTGGGATTGGGATCCCAGACTTACCTCAAGTCTTGTGATGTTTCTTGTTTGCTGCGGCTATTTAGTGTTACGCCATTTTACTCCCGATATTAAGGCAAGACGCAATGTTTCCGCTGTGATTGCCATTTTAGGAGCAATTAATGTTCCTGTTGTTTATTTTAGTGTTAATTTATGGAGATCTGTGCATCAACCTCAAACATTTGTAGAAAAATCACAAAATGCTTCCACAGATATTAGTCTCGTTTTGTTATTTAATTATGTTGCTATGTTTATTTTAAGTATTGCAATTTATAAAATGAGAAGACAATCCATATCCGCTAAAGAAACACTGGAATCTGCAAGAGGTCAGCAATGAATCAAGAATATGGTAATTGGGGTTGGGAAATTTTTGTTTATCCCAGTTATATTGTTGTTGCTATCATATTATTATCTTATATTGGATATTCTTATTTTTCATTAATTAACTCTTTAAAAGACATGAGAAATGAAGGTTATTTTGAAAATAATGATGATAGTAATTTTAATTTTAGCGATAAATCAAGTGAGAGTGATTTATCAGGTAAAGGATCTGACTCATGAAATTAAATGGTGGCCAAATAGCAGGAATTCTCATTGTTGTTGGCTCATTAAGCTTAATTATTTATCAAGCAACGCGAAGCGAATCTTCTGTTACTTTTTATACACCAGCTGAAGTGTATGCTAGCCCTTTGAAGTTTGAAGGAAAATTATTTCGTGTTTCAGGATTGGTTTTAGCAGGTACAAAACAGTGGGACGCTAAAAACAGTGATTTAAAGTTTAAAATAACAGACCTAGAAGGTCACAATTTTCATGTTCATTACAAGGGAATTCCTCCAGATCTATTTAAAGAAGGTCAAGGAGTGGTTGTAGAAGGTCGCCTTTTATCAAACCCAAATGAAAATCAAGAAAAGCAAATTATTGCAAATCTTTTAATGGTTAAACATAGTGAAGTTTATGATACCCAAAAAGATCATAAGCAAATGAAAGAAGCAAAACTTTTAGATAGCATATTAAAAGATCAAAATATAAATAAAAATTCTGAAAAAGTAGAGAATTAAAATGAGTTCTAAATTCGCAAATAAAAAATCATTAATTATTTCTGCTGCCATTCTATCCTTTTTCTTAGCACTGATGATTTATGCACTAAAGCAAGATCCCAACTTTACACCAAGCCAGCTTGTGGGAGAACAGGCTCCCACCATTTCGGCACCTGTTGCGCAAGGAGGATCATTTAATTCCCAAGATATTTTCCATCATAATCGATGGGTCGTTGTTAACTTTTGGTCTTCTTATTGCAATGTATGTCGAAACGAAGCGCCTGAAATTGAAAATTTTTATCAAACAGTGACATTGAAAAGCAATGAAAATCCTTATTTTTTAAGTATTAATATTCAAGATGATAAAGAAACAATTAAACAGTGGCAAAACAATTACAAACAAAGTTTTCCGGTTATTCAAGATGAACAAGGACTCATTTCTTTAAAATATGGCGTTACAGGAACTCCTGAAACATTTTTTATAGCTCCCGATTCTACTGTTAAATACCGTGTGGCAGGACAAGTCAGCAAAGATTTTATTTTAAATTTCATTGCATGGCTAGAGAAACACCCTACTGCAAGCCAAGAAGAAGCTACAAAAGCACTTATCAATATAAGAAGCAATTCCTAATGTCCCTTGAACAACCTGTATTTACAAAAATAAATGAATCCTTTTCTTGTTCAAATTGCCATTATTCTGTGCCTCCAGCACAAAGCACGTGTCGTGATCATTGTCCAAAATGTTTATATAGTATTCATGTCGACAATAATCCTGGAGACAGAGCCTCATTGTGTAAAGGAATATTAAAACCCATTGCATTTTCACAGCACAAAAAAAAAGGTTTTATGATTCATTATCAATGCCTGTCCTGTGGAGAAGAAAAAAGAAATAAATTCCTAGAAAATGATTGCTTCATTGCAGATGATTTCAACATACTCTTAAAACTAAGCGGCGTAACAAAGGTAGTAACGTGAGAACGGTTAAAATTGTAGAAATAGAAAACTTTATTGTTTTTTCTGATGTGCATTTGCGTGATCCAAATGATGAAATTACAAAAATTTTTCTAAATAATCTTGATCAAATTATATCAAATATTCAAAATAAAAAACAAAAAATTGATGCTCTTTTTTTACTTGGAGATATTTTTGACTTCATTACAGTTTCAAAAAAATTCTTTTTAAATTTGTGGAAAGACGTTTTTGAGAAATTCAAAAAATTAAAAGATTTTGGTGTTAAAACTTACTTTATTGAAGGAAATCACGATTTTGGTTTTGAACATTTTCATTCTAAACGTCTTGATCAATATTTTACAGACTATGGAGATTTTATTATTGAATTTCACCATAAGAAATTAGGAACAGTCGTTTTAAGACACGGTGACAACGTTGTTTGTGCTCCTACATATCATAAACCAAGATCTTTTTTCAAATCTTATTTATTTCAAAAAATCGCAAATTTCTTTGTTGCGGGATGGATCATGCATTTTATTTGCACAAAATATGCAAAAAAAAGCAGAAACAGAGGAGCTTATAATGCACTTCAGCCCGAGTTTTTAAAGCATTGTCTGACTCAATATTTAATCGATTACGAATTTCAATTTAAAAAGAATTTAGATACCCTAATTATAGGTCACATTCACGTCTTATTAAATTTTATATATAATAAAACAAACATATTAGTCGGACCTGATTGGTTTTCTGCTCCAAATTATCTTTATTGCGACAAAGAAGGAAGTACAACAAGGATTTTTATCACAGATAAAAAAGCCGAACATTTTCGCTTAAATGAAAATTAATTTTAAATATTTTTATTACAATTGCAAGTTGTATTGGATTTGTCTTCCATAAATTGAATACCAATGCCATAAGCTTGTGTAAAATGATTGTACTCAAGCAAACTTTGCCCATAACCATAAAAATACTGAAAGTAAATCGCATAGTGATTAGAAAATTGAATGCTTTCTGAGAAAGTATATTGAATCCTTGTTAAATCTTCAATATTTTGAATGGATAATTTTGTTTCAAAATAATTTATTTTATAACCAATTGTTATTTTTTCACGACCTAAATAATCTTCTATTTTATCATTTTGATATTCTACAGCTTCATTATTTTTTATTGGGATAATCCAAGGCATAAATTCAAATAAAAAATGATCATCAGTATACTTAAAATTTGCGAAAAGTCTGTTCCAAGATCTTTCGAATTGATCACCTTTTCCATTTGACTCATGACTAATGCCTAGAGTTGTTTTTATTTCATTTGAAAATTTATACGCAATAAAAAGTTCGGGATTATAATCTGCGGAACGAAACCAGGGTCTTGATGTATTTACCTGCCAAAAAGCTTTTATTGTGAAACTACTTGCAATACTCAAATTGTCCCAATCATAAATTAATGAGTATAAACTTAATTGCCATTTAATTTCGTCATTCGTAACAGGAGTATTATTTTGCATTTGATTAGAAATATTATAATATGGTGAAGCAGTATAATAATAAGGTAAAAAATAATTATCCTGATATAACTCAAACATAAATTATCAACCTATTTTTGAACTTAGAATATAGAAAAAGCTCACATTTATGAAGCATTTTTACTTGTAATTTTATTTACAATTTCTATTATCCTGAGTCCTTTATTAAGAACAGCAATTTCAGAATCTTTTAAATTCTGAAATTGACATGAAATTGTCTTACCTAAATTAGTTGCTCTTTTAATTTCAGCTCTTAATTTGAGATTGTCTTCTTTATCTATGCCAAACATTCTTACAGGCATTTCAAAAGTAACAAAATTACCAACTTTAAAACCTCTTTTTATACTATCTACCTCTAGATTGAGACTCACTCCTCCTGCTGAAATATTATTTATTGTTCCCATGACAGGAGTAGAGTCATCATCCGAATGAATTTGGACAATGGCTTTACTTATAAATCTAGGACTTGTCCTATTATTTTCAACAGGCTCACTCATAAGAGCTCCACATTAAAACAAACCAAATAGCATTATTTAATCGGAAAAAAGTTTCTATTTATAAGTCATTTTTTTTATAAATTTAAAAATTTTTACATGTGAAATTTTTCAATGCAATTTATTCTAAGAATGTCAAAATTTGTCATTTAATTACACTGTTTTTCAATTAATCTTAATAATAACGCTATTTTATTAAAAAGGATTTTTAATTATTTCAAATAGTTGATTCTCATTGAAGCGAAGAATGAGGTTTACAAATGGAAATTTCAAGCATTATAGGACCTATTATGGGCGCCATTGCCGTTGTAGGTACTGCTGCTCTCAAAGGGTTACAAGTAGGGATGCTTTGGGGAGGTTCTGCGGCTATGATCGTGGGAGTTGGCTCAACAGCGGCCGTTATGACAGCATACCCTTTAAAAGATGTTATTTTTTCATTTAAATCGCTGGGTTTATTCTTAAATGGCCCTGTTATTGACTCAGAAGGAGCTATTTCCACAATCGAACGCCTCGCCCAAATGGCGCGTAAAGATGGCGTACTCGCCCTGGAAAAAGAGATTGACAAATTAGAAGATGAGCTAATGAAAAAAGGCATCGAAATGGTTTCCATGAACACAGATGCCATTGTCATTGAAAATGTTCTCTATGCAGAAATTGATATGATGTATGAAGAAGAGGAAATTGCAGCAAAATTTTGGGAGGACATGGGAGCTTTTGCGCCCACAATTGGAATTCTGGGAGCGGTTTTAGGACTTATGGTGGTAATGTTAAACCTTGATAATCCACCGGAAATTGGTCCTGGAATTAAAACAGCATTTATTGCGACACTTTATGGTGTTGCCCTTGCAAATCTATTCGCATTACCTGCTGGAAAAAAAATTAAAAGAATGTGTCACCATAAAAAAGTATTTCGCGAAATGATTGCTGTGGGAATTGTTGGTATTGCACAAGGAACAGCACCAAAAGTACTTGTTGAAAGACTTCACGGGATGGTTCACCACTAATGCCAAAGAAGAAAAAGTGCCCCGAATTTGAAAACCATGAACGTTGGCTTGTCGCATTTGCAGACATGATGACACTTCTGTTTGCTTTGTTTGTGGTTCTTTATGCCATTGCAGTTGTCAACACTTCAAAAGTAAAACAAGTTACAGAATCAATGCAGGTCGCATTCGGTATAAAAGAAGAGGTGCCGAAGGAAGAAGGCACCATCCCAAGAGGTCCTGATTCCAGAGAAAGCATATTTCGTTACATTAAAGGAAATACAAGCCGCGAACAAATTCTTCAACGAATTGTAAGAGAAAGAGCAGCTATCATTGCCGCCCAAGCAAAACAGATGGAGCAAAAACTAGCGCAAAGACTCTATGGAGCAAAACAATTTCCAGATAGAGAAAAAAAACCTGTAGATAGACTTATTTACGTTGCCCGTGATCCTGATGGTATTCGTATCACCTTGCTTTCTCGAGTATTATTTGAGCCGGGCTCTTATGAGTTGAAACCAGCAACCAAAGATTTATTACGTGGAGTTGCAGAAGTTTTAAAAGGCATAGGTCGCATGATCCGTGTCGAAGGACACACTGACAATCTTCCCTTTGAGAGAAATGGCCTTTCAAATTGGGAACTGAGCTGTCTGCGTGCGACAAACGTTACAAAGTACTTCTTGGAAACAGGGCTATTTCCAAAAGGAAGTATTTATCCCGCTGGTTTTGCCGAAACCAGACCTATTGCTGAAAACGACACGCCCGAAGATCGCGCGTTAAATCGCAGAGTCGACTTAAAAATTTTATACGACAATCCCGATGATTATATTCCCCCAGATGACCAATTGGGTAATGAAGAAAAGTCTGACAAAGAATAGAGTTTGAACAATTATAAAAGTAAGATATATACTAGCCATTCGGGGTTTCTTGTATCCAATAAATACAATATTCATTTTGAAAAACAAACCCCTTGCCTTAATCAGAATACCTGGCAAAACTTTTTGGAGAAATCAATGAGAGACATAAATACAAATCTTACTGAATTCAATTTAACAAATAATTACAATAAATTATTAAAAAAATCGAACCTTAAGGTATTTCTTACCTTAACGGCTTCTAGTCTTATTTTTCAGGGCTGCATGACTTCTTCGCGACAAGATCAACTCCAAACATCTTTATCTCAACTGCAAGGACAAATCGTTCAACTGCAAGAACAAATAAATAAGAGAGATCAGCAAATTACAAATACAACTCAAACTGCTTTGTCTTCTCAAAATGAAGTTGAAAGTTTGCAAACACAATTGCAACTTACGCAAGGCACAGTTGACGAATTAAAAGCAAAAATAAAACGTATTGAAGAAAATGCGGGGGGGAATGCTTCCGAGCAAAATGTGATTTCATTAAACAATAAATCCGATTCCTTAACACAAATTCAGCGCCAAATTGCTCGAATTGAAATCGCTGCCACTTCTAAAATTGGTCTCAATAAAAAAGGAAAACTACCTCCAAAATTAACTTCTTTAGCCGAAATAAATAAAAGCTTAAAAAACTCATTTGAACAAGGTAACTTCAAACAAACTATTGAACTGAGCAGTTCCGTACTGCATTCCGCCGATGCTACCGATGACATGATGCAGATTGCTGTTGCCTATCGTGGAGAGTCAAAATTTAAATTAAAAGATTATAAGGGTGCGGCTATAGATCTTTCAAATTATATTGAACTCTACCCAAATTCCTCTAAATATGCACTTTCCCTTTTACTTGCTGGAGATAGTTACGTTTACTTAAAAAACAATGAAATAGCAAAATCCTATTATCAAGAATGCGCAAAATCTTATCCAAATCTTGCGGAAGGAAAAGCCGCAGCAGGAAGACTCTCAAAAATCAATACCCAATCAACTTCTTCACAAGCTCAGGCACAATAATTAATCTATGCAACAAACTATTTTGGCCATTGAAAGTTCATGCGACGAAACCGCAGTATCCATTTTGAAATGCGTTAAGGATACTCAAGGTAACATAAATTCGATCACGATTTTAGCACACGAAGTGGAATCTCAAATTGAAAGTCACGCCCCCTTTGGAGGAGTTGTTCCCGAATTGGCTGCACGAGATCATCTTTCTAAAATATATGACATAACCAATTCTGCTTTAATAAAAGCAGAAATATCTCAAAAAGAGTTAACGGCCGTCGCCGTTACCATGGGACCCGGTCTCATCGGAGCTCTGATGGTCGGAGTGCTTTATGCACGAGGACTTGCTTTATCACTCAATATTCCCTTAATTTCAGTGAATCATGTTGATGCACATCTTGCTCCCGCTCTTCTTTTGAATGAATTTTCACCACAACATGATCTTGGGGTATGCAAAAATGTCAGCCAAATTCAATATCCCGCACTTGCCTTAACCGTGAGCGGAGGACATTGTCATTTAAGTATTCTTTCATCAGCAACATCGAAATCCCTATTGGGAAAAAGCCTAGATGATGCCTGTGGCGAAGCTTTTGACAAGGTTGCCAAACTGCTTGGCCTAGGCTATCCAGGAGGCCCCCTTATTGAGAACTTGGCAAAGTCTGCTGAAGAGTTTGGCAATACAGAAGAATTTAAATTTCCCAGCAAACCCGCAAATAGGGAAAATAAATATCATTTTACTTACAGTGGTTTAAAAACAGCGGTCATGGAATGCATTCGTAAAGCAACAGGAATAAAAAAAGGTAAAATTACAGGAAAAGACTTACCGAAAGAAAAAAAACAATCTATTGCTTACGCTTTTCAGCAAGCAGCCTTAATGCAGCTTCATGATAGAGTTCACAATGCCATTATTGATTATCCTGATATTAAAACAATTCTAGTTGCGGGCGGCGTGGCTCAAAATAAAAAATTCAGAGAACTATTTTCTTCATTTGATAAAAAAATAATATTTGCACCACCTGCGTTATGTTCTGATAATGCGACAATGATTGCTCTGCAGGCAGTTTTAAGTGAAAATAGTAAAGGATTTACAGATCATCCCTTTGCAAAATATAATTAATTATTTTCTTTTAAAACAGTTTAAAAATAAATTATTATTTTTATGCACTTTCGCATTAAATGTGACTTTATCTAAAGTTACTTTGTATCCTTCTGCAGAATCAAAATAAGCATTTTTAAGAGTTTGCTCTTTTAAATTAACAGCTATGACCTCCGTTGGAGCATTTGGATAAACTTCTCTTGAGGTTAAATATGCACCTTTTACAAAATATTCGGGTGCTAGAGCTTGTGTTTGAATGACAAGTCCCCAAGCAACACCTACAAAATGATTTGCAGGGCTGCAAACTAAAGTTGCATCTGTTACCCCACCCGGAACAGATGCTGCTTGAGTATCTAAATTGAGTTCAAATACTTCTGTACTAGAAGCATTTGCAATACCAAAAAATGAAAAACTAATTAAAGAAATAAGACTTAATTTCATAGATCTTCCTCGCATATTTATAATTTTATTAAAGCAACTATTAGAAGTGAACCCTAATTTAATTTAATTTAAATGTCAATTTAATATTGCTACTTTTAAAGGTAGGTTATATTTTAATAGAAAATTATAAATATATGCAGTTATAAATCAAAATATTGTCATTAATTACTTGAGCTGAAATATTATTTTTATCAAAAACAATCTCACTTTTATTTTTAAATTTGTTATTCATTTTATAATCCAAACTTAATAAAGCTATATTTTCATCTTGATTTATAATTTCAACATTATAAAAAGAGGACAATGAATTAGGAACTTGGAGGATAATAAATAATGAACTTTGAATAGTTATATTATTTTCAATTTTCTTAAAATTCAACTCCAACAAATACTTTTCTCTAGATTTTTTTTATTTTGAAAGAAAAAATTTAATTAAAAATTTAAATAATGCCAATTAGGACAATATACTCCATTTTTAATTCTTTTATTGTCTTTATTTTCATAATAGAACACTTTAATATAAGTCCAAATTAAAACAGAAACAGACCACGAGGCTACAGCAACATACTTAAATTCACCTCCATAAGCATTTGTACATTTTTTTTGCAACTGACTACAAAAGTCGCGCGCCTCTTCAACTGAATTAAAATCTTGTAAAACTCGCAATTCTTGATTAAAATATTTATTATGCCCCCCTGTTCCATTTATCCAAGTACCTCTATTATCAGGGGACGTCGCCAATTGATTAAAATTTTCAATTCCATCTGAGCTTTCTGGAGCCCACTTCCAATCATAAAGATTATTTTGATTAACACAAAAAAGATATGATCCTAATTCATGAGCATGAGTATTAATATTCGAGTAAATAAAAATAAAAATAAAAAATTTATAAAATGATTTTACAATCATATTTAATCCTTATAATAATATTAAATTTTTATGTAAATAGTATAAATAATATTTTCGATTAAAAATAATCATTTTTAATAATAATGCTACAAATTATATAATATCAAAAAAAATTTTTGTCAAATAAATATGAGATATGATTATATATTTTATTGGGGAGCAATTTTTAATTTCCAAATTAAAATAAAAAAAGGGGCGAAAAATCCCCTTTTTTTATTTTTTGCAATAATTTATTTATTATTAGAAAAATCCTAAAGAATTTTGATTATAACTGACTAAAATATTTTTTGTCTGCTGATAGTGATCGAGCATCATTTTATGATTTTCACGTCCAATACCAGATTGCTTATAACCACCAAATGCCGCATGGGCAGGATAAAGGTGATAGCAATTTGTCCAAACTCTTCCCGCTTTAATTTCTCTGGCAATTTTATATGCCATAGCAGCATCTCGAGTCCATAATCCCGCTCCAAGCCCATAATTAGAATCATTTGCAATATGCAAAGCTTCCTCTTCATTTTTAAATGTCGTTACAGAAACGACTGGTCCAAAAATCTCTTCCTGAAAAATACGCATATCATTGTTACCTTTAAAAACAGTAGGTTCAACATAATATCCTTCTGATAAAGCGCCCTTCAAAACATTCCTTTTTCCTCCCGTAAGAATTTGAGCTCCCTCATTTTTACCGATTTCAATATAGGATATTATTTTTTCTAATTGCTCTTGAGATGCTTGAGCACCTATCATAGTAGCAGGATCAAGTGGATTTCCCTGGCGAATGGATTTGACTCGCTTTAACGCTTTTTCCATAAACTCTTCATAAATGGATTCTTGAATAAGCGCACGCGAAGGACAAGTACAGACCTCGCCTTGATTTAAAGCAAACATCACAAATCCTTCTATCGCTTTATCTAAATAAGCATCGTCGTGCATTATGACATCTTTAAAAAAGATATTAGGAGATTTGCCACCAAGTTCTAAAGTAACTGGAATTAAATTTTGCGATGCATACTGCATAATCATGCGACCTGTTGAGGTTTCACCCGTAAATGCAATTTTTGCAATTCTGTTACTTGAAGCAAGAGGCTTTCCAGCCTCTAATCCAAATCCATTCACAATATTTAAAACACCGGGTGGTAATAAATCTTGAATAAGTTCAGCTAATAATAATACCGATGCCGGAGTTTGTTCCGCAGGTTTTAAGACAACACAATTTCCAGCAGCAATAGCGGGTGCTAATTTCCATACAGCCATTAAAATAGGAAAATTCCATGGAATGATTTGCCCAACAACACCAAGAGGTTCGTGAAAATGGTAAGCAACGGTTTCATTATCAATTTGTCCAATAGATCCTTCTTGAGAACGCACACAACTCGCAAAATATCTAAAATGATCAATTGCTAAAGGAATATCGGCAGCTCGAGTTTCACGAATAGGTTTTCCGTTATCAATTGTTTCTGCAAGGGCAAGTAAATTTAAATTTGCCTCCATGCGATCGGCAATTTTTAATAGAATATTTGAGCGTTCTGTAACCGATGTTTTTCCCCAAGCGTCTTTTGCAGAATGAGCGGCATCTAACGCAATTTCGATATCTTCGGAAGAGGATCTCGAAATGTTAGTGAATGGTTTGCCAAAAATGGGGGAAATATTTTCAAAATATTCTCCATTTGAAGGAGCAACCCACTTTCCTCCAATAAAATTAAAATAACGGCTTTTAAAAGGATTTTTAATATCATATTTTGACAGTTCTTGATCAAGCATGAGATATCTCCCGTATTTAATTTGTAAAAAAAGGCAGTGCAAGGGAAATGGAACTTTAAAATAATACATAAATATTTAATTTTGTAAACATGTCGTAATAATTAATCGTTTTTATTATTTATATTTTTTGTTTAAATAAGAATTGCATATTAATAAATTATAATGAGCGATTTTCTATTGATTATCCATGATTTCTTCTTGTTTTTTTCTATAACCTCTTTTTGATTTATTTCGTAAGCGTTCATATATATTATGCTTTTCATCTAAATCAATGAAGTCAGGATCGGATTTTTTTTCCAGCAATGCAAAAATATATAAATCAAGAAATTCATCACTAATACCAGGCATTAGGCTTAATATTTTTATAATTTTAGCAAGACGATTGCCATTTGTATTTTTACAATAAGTCTCAATAAAAATTCTTCTGTCTTCTCGATCCACATTAGCAAAACATGAAAGCAATATTTGTTCATTTTTTGATAAGTTACTCGCTCGCATTTGTGGCGGCTCATTAACAAGATAAGCAACAAAATCTGAGATGCTTTTACTGCCATTTAAATCAGCAAATTTTTTAATATAAGAAATCGCGTTAGCGATTCGTTCCTCACCACCGTCTTCAACTCTTTTATATTGTTGCTGAGAACAACCTAATTTAATTCCCATTTGTGCTTGAGTAAGCCGATTTGTTGCTCTAAAATTTATTAAAAAGTGAGAAAGTTGTTTTTTTATTTCTTCACGATCTTTAGAGAATAATTCATCATCATCTTCAATCTCATTTATTATTTCTTGAATCAGATTTGAAGTGTATTTTTTCTTAGCCAAGGCATATCTCCTTATATGAATAAGCAAATACAGATATCTACAATCAAATAAACTAAATTGATTTAAAAGCAAAATATTTTTAAGAATTATTTTCTACCCAATATAATTTATAATATTTGACTATGTCTTAATTTAAAGTGGCAAATTAGCTTACCATTAAATTAAAAATCATTTTAATAATTTATACCCAAGTTATGCTTAATATTGTATCGATTTCAATTTTAACATATTTTTTAGATATTTATATTAAAATTATTATAAAATGTTTGGTTGACATCTTATTTCAAAAATAATATGAAAAATTTGTGAATTTTTCCTGTTTTTTTAATACATAAAGAAATGGAAATATTCTCTACTTCAATAGAAATTAGCGATTAAAAACTTCTATTAATTCGTCTAATTTTGTGATTTTTTATTGAAGTAAAAAATCACAAATAAGTAAATTTTTTAGGTTTAATTGAATAGTCAACTTTCTTTAAGGAGAATACATTTAAAATACTAAAAATATTAGTAATAGTGAAATATTAATTTCACGCAAGCGAAAAAAAGTATTTTAAAGAAGAAAATTATGCTAAAAAAACTTAATAAAGAAGAAAAAAAAATAATTTTATTATTTTCACTATCTACTATAATTATATTTTCATTTCTATATTTTATAATAAATTTCCAAGATACAGCTAAGCAAAAAGAAGAGTTTATTACAAAAACGGCTCAGCAACTTTCTAAAAATCTTTCTAACGCGATGAAAAAAAATGACAATGTATTATCTAGTCATATTATACAAGAATCTACAATTTTAAATCATGTCAATTATCTTCAACTTAAAAGTAATGACAACAAAGAAATTTATAATTTTAGAAATAAAAATTTAGACTCTAGCTTTACAATTAAAAGTTGTAGCGAAGAAATAAATAATGAAATTATTTATTTCGAAAATAAAATAATTGGATCCTTAAGCTACTGTCGTTTAAGCTCAAGCTTAAATATAAAGTATTTGAACATATTAGTATTTTTACTACTCTTAATTACCTTATCTATTTTAATTGGCTTTTTTATCATATCTAAAAAGAATAATGAGAACTTTGAAATCGAAAAAAATCAAATAAAAAGCTTTATTGCCCATATTGCTAAGCTTTTTAACCATGATATTAGAAAACCTTTTAACCTTATGGCAATGCTTCTCCGAAATAATAATTCTCCCAATGAGAATTCATTAGAAAATAATCAAATTAATAAAATAATAATTGATGAAATTGAAAAATCAAAAATTCATTTAGAACAACTTATAGAAGACATTGTGCACTTCAGCACAAATTTTCAATTAAATAATGAAAATAATTTACTAACAGAAGCTATTAATAATTCAATTAAAAAATTGAAAAATAATAAATTTAATTTTACTGAAATTGCAAGCCTTGATGAATCTGTCATTCTCTCTATGGATAAGCATAGAATTGAAATTGCATTTACTAAAATTTTAAAGTATATTATAGATACTGATTTACCGGAAAATAAAATCAATATTGAAACAATGAAAGTAGATTTTAAAGGGAAACTTTATATTCAAATTAGTTTTTCCAATAAAAATTACCACATATGTGAAAAAAAAATAAAAATTGCGTTAAATTTATTTTACCTTGAAAAGACAAAAAATAATTTTGGCCTAGATTTGGCTATATGTAAAAAAATAACAGAAGCACACAACGGTATGATTAAGTACAAGTCCAAAAAATCAACCGGTACAGAATTCATAATGATTTTACCAATTCATTCATTTTAATTTTAGAGGAAATAAAATAATGATTAATGTTGCCATAATTGATGATGAAGATTTCTATCATAACATCTGGAAGCACTCACTAAGCAAGGATTGCCAATTATTTTCCTATAATGACCCTGATGAATTTATTGATAATAATTTAAATAATCTAAATAAATTTGAATATATTATTACCGATATTATGTATGGAAATATGAATATATTGAATATTAATTTTTCAAAATTAATAAGAAAAAATAAATTTAATAAAGACATAATTCTTTGCTCAAATTACAAACAAAATGAGGATGAACTTGAAAAATTTCATTATTATGATCTCATCCTTGAAAAAGATCGCCGCTATAGTTTATCTGAAATTAAAAAAAGATTGGATCATAATAGAATTAACTGGAGAGGGCGTCTCCAATCATTTAATGACAATATTATTTTGTAAATTTAAATAAGCACAACTGAATTTGGGAGCAAGAATATATAAATTTCCTTCTTGCTTTGTAATCCCTGCAATGTCTCCTGCCCGAGTTCCTTCACCCCAAAATACATCAATTCTTCCAGGCCCTTTTATGGCACCACCCGTATCTTGCACAAATGAAAACTGAGAAAATGGGGTGTTTTGAATTTCATTTTTTATGACTGAATCTCTATTGATTTTTGAAACATCAGGCATTTCAAAATTTAAAAGAGTTAATGTTCCTGCAGGCAATACGCGTTGATCGGCTGCAATACTACGCTCCGCCGTTAATTTCACATTAATATTTCCATAAGGACCATCATCTTCAAGATTAAAAAAAACAAAGGATTTATTAAAATTAAGAACTCTTTGCTCCTCTTGAGGATTTTTCTCTAACCAATCGCGAATGGCTTGCATGGAAACATTTTCTTTTGTGAGACTTCCTTCTTTTAGTAATAAGGAACCAATGGCCTTATACTCACGGCCATTTTGGCCGGAATAATGAATAAATTTTTTATTCCCATCAGGATAAATCAACAGTCCTGAACCTTGAATTTCAATAAAAAAGAGATCGCTCTTATTTTTTACCCATGCTATTTCAAGTTCTTTATTTGAAAGCTTTTTCTTATCTGCAATATCTTCACGGCTCCAATAGGGAACCAGTTTATTCTTATCTACCCGACCTCGAATGAATTTTCCTTTAAGATCAGGATTAAAATCTTCTAAATTTACGGTAACAATATCATGAGGTGTTTTATATACAGGAATATTATATTGTGAAGTTTTTACGGTACTGGCTTCTGCATAAGGAATATAATACCCTGTGTATAAAACTTTTTTATCATTATCAATCTTAATTTTATATAAATCAAAATATTTTTTAATAGCAAATTTAATGTTTGAAGATTGATCTAATTCATTTATCAATAAAGAGCTTGAACAAATATAATCTTTTGTTGTAAAAGAAATATCTTTTAATTTAAATATAGAGTTTTCTTTTTTCCGATTAAGCCAATTTAAATTTAATTGTAATGCTTTTTTAAAAAATTCTTTTTTTTCCATTTTTTCATTTATTGAAACTTCCTGCCAAGAAGCTTTTTCAAATAAATAATTTTGAGATGTTTTTATTTTTTCAGAAGTATTACATGAAACCATAAAAACAGGCGTCATAATTATTATATATAACCACGATATTTTATTCATAACTAAACTCAATATTTAGATAAATTAGATTACAATAAAGAACCATTATTCTTTTTGTAGGAGTATTTTTTACATATTTTAGATTTTTTTTCAATATTTAAAATTCAAAAATTTCATTTGTTTTCTTTAGATTAAACCTCTATTATTACTTAATAAATTAGTTAACAACAGAAAAGAGGTCTGTATGGAAATCATTTATATTGGAGTTTTTGGAATCATTGGGGTTTTTTGTAGGTACTTTTTTGTTACGCTAATGGAAAAACTTTTTCATATCCAACTTCCCTTGGATATATTCACTATCAACGTCATAGGCTCTTTTTTAATTGGTATTATTTATGTCCTTGGTATTGAAAAAGCACATTTGAGTCAGGAACTTAGACTGGGGATCATGGTCGGTTTTCTGGGAGGATTTACCACATTCTCATCATTTAGCTTAGATGCCGTCAAACTTTTTGAGAGTGCTAAATATTTACAATGTTTTTTATATAGCTTTTTAAGTCCTACCTTAGGAATTTTAGCAACTTTTTTAGGAATATTTTTAGCAAGAAAATTTTAATACTATTAAAAATTATTCTTCATGGCATTAAAAAACCCGCTTTAATGCGGGTTTTAATTTGGTGGAGGTGCCGGGGATCGAACCCGGGTCCGGATAGGCATCACAATTGGCGCCACATGCTTCTTCTTTCAAGATTTCTTACTTGATAGCCGGAGAAAGACGTCCTACTACACAAGCCAGTTCGATTGATAGGGATGCTCAGCTACGAACAGAAGCTGACGAATACCCGCACGTAAATTAGCGGCGATTTTGGATGCACGTGCTGCCGCACCCAAGTCACCGGCTCTGTGCTTAATTAGGCAGCGAGAGCGAGTTTAGTATTGTTGCCACTTCTGGCTGCCACAACGTTTTAAAGAGGCGCTGTAACCAACCCCTGCATGCTCCTTTCGCTCAACTCTCTCCGTCGAAACCAGTTCACCCCCAAAAGATACCTTAGAGCACATGCGGCTCTAAAGATTTTTAAAATTAGGTTATTTTAAACAAAGTATCAAGCGAAAAAGCAATTTTATCCTAGAATCGCAGAGGCAATGAGCTTCAAAAAATCAAAATAATTCTGGGAATATTGATATTTTAGAAGTTTTTTAGCAATCTTTTTTTTATTTTTGTTATCTTGACATCCACCTATCCATAGATGAAGAAATATTCAAAGAATAAGACACTACTCTAAGTAGGTAACAGGATTTAACTTAACAACACAAACTTTTGCTTCAATATTTCCTTTTTGGATCTGTACCTCGGCTGTGAAATTTCTCCAGAGAATTGATTCTTTAAAATTTTTGGGAAGCATTTTGGCTATAAAATGCGAATTTTTATTTTTTGTCATTTTAATGAATGATGGTTTACCATAAACAAGAAGAGCACTTTTTAAATATCTTAATTGTTACATCATTATTAAGGATCCTGAAAGAGATTCTTGCCTCATTAAACTTTCATTATTATGCTCAGATTTTGATCTCGCTGAAATCTCTAACCAATTTTTTGACTCTTTTAATAATCGATCCTTTTCTGAGTCTAAATACAAAATTTTTTTTTATATATTCAAATTAAACCATTTTTCTTTATTATGAAAAATTTTTTTAAGGATGTTTTCTATTTTTAAATTATTCAACATAGTAAGATGTCCTTATGCAAATAAAAATTGGACTTGACTATTTACATATCACAATATATTTCGTTATAGTTACCAGGTAGGCCAAAACTCGAATTAGGTTACAAAACAGACCAGGGTTCATGGCTGTTTTTTATTTTTAACTCTCTTTTTTTAATATGGAGAATATAGCAATGGCATTTAAAGCAATCCCACTTGTAGCCCTTTCTGCAATCTTACTTTCTGGATGTACAAGCACCTGCGGTTCTAAAACAGAAACTCCAGCTGCTGATGCACCTGCTGCTGCACCTGCGGCTCCGGCTGATGCTGCTGCTACTCCTGCACCTGCAATGCCTGCTGATGCTACGGCAGCAGCTCCGGCAATGCCTGCTGATGCCTCTGCCGCTCCTGCTGCGCCTGCAGCTCCGGCTGATGCTGCTGCGGCTCCAGCTGCTCCTGCAGAACAACCTAAATAATTTATTTCACATGAATTTAAAAAGCAGGTTCCTTAATCGAACCTGTTTTTTTTATCAGAAACTAAAATGAATCTTAAGCGATTGTTACTTTATTGTCGATCCATTCTCTTATTTTCACTAGCTCATTGTGAAAATTATCAGATATCCTTAATTCCATAAATGTTTTAAAAAGCTCGTCAACTAAGTTTGATAATAATTGAGAATAAACAATTCGCTGGCTAATATGCGCATGAGAATCTGCTTCGGAAATTGTTGGTAATCGTACTGTTCTTAAAGATAAGTCGTCGCCCAATAATGAGAATGTCCATTGTCTTTCAGAATCTTGTAAAATGAACTTTGCTTCATTTACAAGTTTTCCTGTGCCTAAGGCACTCCCTGCCTCAAAAGCATAGGCGGGTGTCCCGCCTTTTAAACTATTTTCTCTTACAGAACCGCTCGCACTGCTGAGCACAATTTTATCATCGATATAAAGATGAAATGTCCCATATTTTCCAATTGTCAGTTTATGATTTTGAGTTTCACTCTTAAACCAAAGCCAGGTTAAAAACTCTCTGCCCAAAAAAGCTCTATTTGTCTGGAGAAATTTGAGTTCTTCATGTAATTGCTCATTTAACATGTATAGGAAGCTCCTTTGCACAAACGCATTTTTGCGTTTTGATTCAAGATACACTAATACTCGCAAAGATGTTGAGCAATACGAAAAGAAAGGATTTTTGTATGGAATCAATCGACAGCATTTTTAGAACAGCGCAAATTTGTTCTGAACGCGCTTCTCAAATGAGCCTTGAATATAAACACGGAAAAGATCCCCAAAGTTTGAAAAGTGATAAAACTTGGGTCACTGCGGCAGATAAAGAAATTGAAAAAAAATTAAGAGAAATAATTTCTAAAAATCATCCTTCGCATCATATTTTAGGCGAAGAAGAAGGTGGTCAAATGGGTGAAGACGAAAATTCTTATACTTGGATTCTCGATCCCATCGATGGCACGTTCAGTTTTGTTCATAATGTGCCTTTTTATTCTTCACTCATTGCTGTTTTAAAAGGAAAAACTCCTATTATCGGATTTGCTTCATTACCCGCCTTAGACATCACAATGAGTGCCAGAAAAGGCCATGGCGCTTATATTAATAATGAAAAATATGAAAGATCCGCCTTGGTAGGAAGTTCGCATATTGAAATTATTGCAACAGCAGATCCTTATCGTTTTTTTATTGAAAAAAAAGAAAATATTCTTAATGTTCTATTTGGGAGTGAGAAGAAATCGCGCACATATCCTGACGCATTGGGGTATTATATGCTGCTTAGAGGTTCTGTACGCGCCTTTATAGACCCTAAAGTTGAAATTTGGGATGTGGCTCCTTTTCACGTCATCATGCCCGAAGCCGGATTTGCAATCCAGGATTGGAATGGAAACACAGAACTGAAAAAAGGAACAAGCATTTCATTTCCCTTAAACAAGCAAAAAATGCCTATTAATTGTGCAGATGTGCTTGAACTTACATCCCGTTTTGCATAATATCTAAATTAATGATTTTTTATTATTAATTTAATTCCAAATAATCATGCTAAAGGAAGTCTTCTGTTATGAAAAATACATTATGCTATCGTTTCACAACAATAATTCTTCCTTTTATTTTATTAACGCAAAGTTGTATTGTCACATCTCACCGAGAAAGAGTTCTTGAACAAAGCCAAAAAGAAACTCCAGCATGGGTCAAAGAAAATGAACAAGACAACATGGATAAAAACTCTGTCTCTCTCATTTATAAAAAATCAGGAATTTACAATTTAAATTTAGGTCTTAAGCAAGCTCAAACGGCGGCTGTCATCCAAACTTCCTACTTGATTATGAGCAAAATTCAAAAAACTTTGCTCAAAAATCTGCCGACCCCTTCCAATAACGCAAATAAAGAGAGAGACTCTCTTCTTAATGAACTATCTCAGGTCGTTAGCCAAAGTAGACTTGCTATAGGAAAACAGCCTGCCCTACCTAAGGATATTTACTGGGAGTATCTCGAAAAGGATACTGACAATGGTTCAGAAAGATTTTATACAATATGGGTTTTGCTTTCTGTCCCTAAAGTAGACTATGAGTCTGCTTTGACGACAACGGCACTCAGCCTCTCAAAATCTGAAAATTCAGACATAGCAGGGTTAGGCCAAAGCATTTTACAGCAAATAACCCCCCATTAGTTTCTGGGGCGTATAACGGACAAGGTGATATATGGATAAAGCTTCAAAGTGGCTCGTCATAACAGAAAAACCATCAGTAGCTGGGGATCTCGCAAAAGCTCTTGGTGGATTTGAAAAAAAAGGCGACTACTATGAGTCTCCAAAATACGACATCACCTGGGCTGTAGGCCATCTTCTGGAACTCCTGGAACCTGAAGAATTGGATCCAAAATACAAGCGCTGGCTTCTCCAGGATTTGCCTATTCTTCCTTCCGAGTTTCAATACAAACCTAAAAAAGGTCAAACAGAACGTCTCAATCAAATAAAAAGTCTCGCCAAAAAATCAGAAGTTGTGGGATTTATAAATGCCTGCGATGCCGGCCGTGAAGGTGAGCTCATATTTAGAGAAATATTTGATTTCTGTGGGCAAAAAAAACCTATCAAACGTCTCTGGCTACAAAGCATGACCCCCCAGTCCATCCGCAAAGAATTTAATACAGCAAGACCTGGCTCTGAATATGACAATCTCGGTGATGCCGCACGATGCCGCGCCGAAAGCGATTGGCTCATAGGAATGAACGCCACCCGCGCTGTTACAAAAAGATTGAAAACAAGAAACACAAAAGGTGTTTGGTCTGTAGGACGCGTTCAAACCCCTACCCTTGCTCTTATTGCAAAAAGAGAATTGGAACATTTAAAACACAGACCCGTTCCTTATTTCACTTTAGAAGGTCGGTTTTCAACTGCGACCCACGAATATTCGGGTGTTTGGTATGATCCCCACTTTAAAAAACCAACCGCTGTGGATGAAGACGATCTCCAATATTATTCTGAAAAAGAAGATCGCATATTTTCACAAGAACGCCTTGATGAAATATTAAACGATTTTTCCCTGCATAAGAAGAGCGCAACGGCTTCTGAAACAAGAAAAGAATCAAAAGAAATTGCTCCACAACTTTTTGATTTAACCCTCTTGCAAAGAGAAGCGAATCGAAAACTTGGCATGTCCGCTTCACGAACTTTGCAAGCGGCACAAAGACTGTATGAAAAACATAAATTGTTAACTTATCCTCGTACGGATTCGCGTTACCTTCCTGAAGATTATGTCAATTCTGTCAATGAAATTTTAAAGGAATTTTCAGCAATTCCTACTGAATTTACCAGTGCATGTAAAAAAATATTAAAATCAGGATTATTAAATAAAGAACGTATCTTTAATAATAGTCTTGTCTCTGATCACTTTGCCATTATCCCTACAGGTCATTTTCCTTCCGAAAAATTAGATGGTGACGACGCACGCATTTATAATCTCGTTTTAAAACGTTTTATTGCGGCTTTTATGCCTCATGCTGTTTGGGCAAAGGTCGAACGAATTACTAAAGTAGGTGCGCAACAATTTAGAACACGCGTACAAGATTTACAAGAGCCCGGTTGGAGAGAAGTTTACGGTCTCGATACCGAAGAGGAAAGCAAGCTTCCCAAACTAAACGAAAAAAATCCTGAAGCCGTCACTCCCGTTCAGTCCGAAAGCATGACACCGCAAACCAATGCGACCAAACCCCCCGCACGCCTAACCGAAGCAAAACTGCTGTCGCTTATGGAGCATTGCGGAAAATCGGTGATCGATGAAGAAATTGCGGAAGTCCTTAAAGATAAAGGGATTGGCACTCCAGCCACACGAGCAGAAATCATCGAAAATCTTATTGCGAAAGAATATGTCAGCCGCTACGGCAAAAGTTTAAGAGCCACTTCCAAGGGCATCCGCCTGGTCGACGTCCTCAGTCGTATTCCCGTTGACACCCTTTCCAAAGTCGAACTCACTGGTGAAATTGAATTCGATTTGCGTAAAATGGAAAAGGGACAAAAAAAACGCTCCGACTTCATGCAAGAAATGTTCGATTTTACAACAGAAATAGTACATAAAGCGCGTAGCTTTGAATACGACGCCATATATAAGAATGACCCTCCTCTGGGAGGTTGTCCGCAATGCCAAAAAGGCAAAGTATTTGAAGGCTTTTGGGGCTACAAGTGCAATCTTGCAGGCAATAGCAAAGAGAAAAAAGAAGGGGAATGCACCTATATTATTTGGAAAGAAAAAAACCAACGCTATATCGACAGAAGCATTGTTGAAGAGGTTCTGAGCAAAAAAATTGTGGGACCATTCGAATTTAGCAACTCAGCAGGCACCTCGCATTATGAAGAATATTTAACCCTTTCTCCTATTAAAGGCATTATTTTTTGCGAGGCTGATGGAACCCCAAAGGAATCCGCAACAGGGCATGACATTGTTGTCCTACATGAAGAAAAAATGCCTGAAACATTTTTAAAAATGCCTGGACTCGTCAAAGTAACAGAAAATGCCTATTTATGTGAATTTGGTGTAAAAATAGAAACACCTGAAATTCCTGAAACAACTGCAGAAGCAAAGCCCAAAAAAGGCAAAAAGAAAAAGGCCTCTGAAGACAATTCTGAGGAAAAACCCAAAAAGAAAAAAACTAAGCCTAAAAAAAACCTTATTTCACGAATGCCACGGATACTTTGCGGACGAGAAATGAGCCTTGAAGATTACAAATCTTTTATTTTAACAGGATCCACCCCCCCTATTGCCGACTTTAAGTCTAAAAAAGGAAGACCTTTTGCCGCCGCTCTTCACTTAAAAGAGAATGGAAATTTTGAATTTAAATTTGTTTCTCGCAAAGCCTTGTTAGGCGAAGATGAGACGAAAGCTCCTAAAAAAGCAGAGAAAAAATCGACAAATAAAGCAAAAGTCGTGCGTAAAACCAAAAAACAAGAAACCCTTTCCGGAGAGGATTCCTCCTCTGTATAGAAGAGGTATGGAGGGGTATTTTTTATTCGATGGAATTCCCCTTATGCAAGCTTGACTTTTATCAGGTATCATAATATTTGCTTCATTCACGATTGTGGCAGGGTAGCTCAGCTGGTTAGAGCGGAGGTCTCATAATCCTCAGGTCGGTGGTTCAAGTCCACTCCTTGTCACCATTCTCAATTCTTCTTGATCATTAATTTCATCTACAAAAAAAATAAATCTCAGCCTAACCAATTGTCATAAATAATAAAATCAAATTTTATATATTACAACATTGAAAAAAATAAACATAAAAAATATGTTATTGCGATTTTCAAAAATGAGTTAGTTTTTAAATAAATTTATTTAGAAAAAATATTTTTGAAAACAAAATAAGGATCAAATTATTTTATTGCTGAGAGGCTATGGATGGCATTTAGAAAAAATTCCTTTGGCACAGTTGTACAAGTATCCCATTTTCCAGATCAAGATATTCAATATGACAGAGATTTATTTGAAAACAAACTTTGTAATATTCATTTCCCATTACAAACTTTGCAAAAATATGCAGAACAAGAATATATCCTTCAAAATATGGTCAAAGGAGCTATTCAAGAATCCTTTATTATTGCTAAGAAAAATAATACTTCTATTGTAACAAGACCAACATCATTAGTTGCTTTTATGAACAATGAAGCGGGACATCCAACAAAACCCCAGGAAATTAAAAATAAAACCAGCAAGATTGAAGATCATATTTTGCATCCCAAAATCACACGACATGATATTGGTGCTGTTGTCCATTATAAACCGTTCCCTCAAAATGTCAGAACCCTTAACGAATTTAGAAGATATTCTGAGCTTCTCTGGAATACCGTTTACCAAACCGTAAAACACAAGATTTTAACAAATCACCAGACAAATCTCGTGAAAGTAAAACATCAGTTTGAATCCCGATCGCAAGAATATTTTGAAGAAAATCCACACTACAAGAAAGGTGGAAAATTTAGCCATACAGTGATTATTGATGAACCCTTTTTGTATTTACGCAGCGCCCCAGGAATCAAAATATATGGTGACCACGATTTATTTTGTTTCGCCGATTCTTCTGGCAAGATTCCACTTCCCATGCAAAACGATTTCATTCTTTTAGAATTACGTTATTCAAAAAGATTTCAAGCGCAGCATGGGCCTATTTATTACTGGAAACCCTCTTCTTCCTTTGAACGGGGAATAAAAAGTACGATTATGTCTTGCCACGACGTTGTCCAAGGAAAAGACCCCCTCATTGTAACAACACCCCAATGCGTACAACTTTGCTTTTACAATTCACAGAAAAATTCTCTTGAAAGCGTATGGGAACATCTTCGCACAAATACAACATGGCTTAGCTCGACCTACAGTGGCAAAAAGTTCTTAGAAACGTCATATAGCACACCAAAATTACTTCTTCGTGGAGGTTAAAATCTTCTTTTTGCCTCAAAATAGAATTATGGTAGCTTTGAATGGCAGTTAGAGAGTTTTCTGCTGCTTCATAAAAAAAAGTACGATGACAGGTGATGCTATGACAAAAGTAAATGCAATCAAATTCTATACTATTACTATCCTCGCTTTTGTCACCTTACTGGCTCCTCTGTTACCTTGGATGTCCTATGGGGTGGGTTCGAAAACAGGGATTGATATTGGTGGCAAACCAACCTACATTATTTTTATAAGCGCTCTATGCCTCATTATTTTTAATTTCATCATATTCAAAACAGATAAAATTCGAAAAGTTTTTTTATTTTTAGCTTTTCTGGCATCAATTACATTATTTACATTTTATTGCTATGAAATAATTCGCATTGCTTATCAAACTGTGATTGCTCAAAGCCTACCTGTAGAAATGTTTGGTGTTGTTTCTTTATCAGCAAAAGAAATAAGAGTGGGCTATGGTTTATGGGTAGGAGGCAGCGCTTCTTTATTATCAATGATAATTCATTTTGTTACTATGCGTTTACAAAAATAAGGGAGTCATAATGCTATTTCAAATTGTTGAAAACATTTTTGATTTATATCCCGAAGCAGTTGCTCATCCTGTAAATAGTATAGGTTTGAGCCACGATCTGTTATCAAAAAAAATCAAAAGAATTTGGCCTGATTATTATAGAGATTATGCAAGAGCCTGTTTAAGAAAACATTTAGAACCTTATCGCTGTTACCATTATCAAATAAATGCCTTATTTGGCACGAATCATATTATGACAATGACCATTCGAAATAATTGGCAAGAGAAACTAAAACAGGAATCTATGCGAGAAACAATTCAATCATTCATTCAACAATGCCATGAACAAAAAATCACAACAGTGGCAATCCCTATTATAGAATCCGTTCCTCAAAAATGGCTAGAGAGCGAAATCGAAAATGAAGCAAAAAAATATTATCATAATACTTTAAATACAGTTTATTTATTTAATAATTGTTAATGAATTTAAACAAATAAACTATATAAGATAAAATAAATTAACCTAATTAATGTATGATTTAAATTACTCAGACATTAAAAAGATAACAGGCCGCACATCATCTTCTTCGGTTGATTCCCAATACTGAACAAGAACCTTATAGGTCAAAATTCCAATTTCACCTTCTCCAAATAAAACATAAGAAATAGCTTGCTCCATAGCATTTTTTCGAGCAAGGCCTAAATAAATAGCTATGGGATCGATTTGTTCGCTAATATAAGCAACCGTATTTGAAATAGCGACTGCACCCGACACTTCAATTAAAAAATTATTCGTATTATTAAACATACGCGATACTTTAATGACAAGCGGGGTTTTAAATTCGCTGCGATCATCTCTTAAAGAAACAGCGAGAAATGCTAAAGGCTCATCAATTTTATAATATTTTTTAATCTTTTCTTCTTTGCGTTTAAACCATTTCTTATCGCCTGAAGAAATAGGAACTAAATTCACTTTTTTATTTTTAATTTGATTCCATAAAACTTCCGATGTGCCTCCCACGATATTATGTGACTCAACGCGCAATTCGAAAGCACGACGCCAACGGCTCACAGCACTTGCAAGCAATATTAATATAAAAAAGAGACATGCAATAATAAGACCATCAGGACGTGCCTTAATATTATCGCCCAAAGTAAAAGCAAAGACTAAAGAAACAAAACCAAAATATAATATTTTTAATTTTAATCTACCTGAAGGGTTAAAATTATTTTCTTTTTTAAGCGACAAAGTAACAGCAATTGCTGCCGACAAAATGAGTGCTAATACTCCTGTGGCATAAGCCCCTGCTTGTGCATTGATATTTGCTTTAAATGCAATTAAAATGAGTATGCTGATAAAAGTAATTATAACGACTAAAGGTCTCCTTAAAGCAACCCATTGCGGAGCCATTCCAAAGCGTGGCAAATAACGAGGAATAATATTTAATAGTCCCGCCATAGCCGAAGCACCTGCAAACCAAAGAATAATAATCGTCGAAAAGTCATAAAATGTACCAAATATATCACCTAAATATTTATGTGCTAAATAAGAAAGAGCTCTCCCTGCTGCTTCTCCGCCGTCAACAACTTGAGATTGTTTTAATAATACCGATGTCACAATACTTGAGGTGATTAAATAAACAGACATAATTAAGGCAGAACAAAGCAAAAGTTTTTTTGTACCCCTAATTCTTCCTAAAGGAACATATGAAATATGCTCATTCTCTTTATGATGTTCTTTTGTATTATTTTTTATGAGTGGCATAACAGAAACACCCGTCTCAAAACCACTCAAACCCAGAGCAAGCTTCGGAAAGGCGAGGGCAGAAATAATGAATAAACCAAACCAATCTGTTTTAAAAATAGGTTCAGACATCCAATTATATAGCAATACAGGTTCTTTAATAATAACAAAAACAGAACGGATAATAACTATTAATGTTAAAAATAAGAAAGGTATAGTACAAGAAATAGCGACGACTATGGCTTCTTTAAAGCCTATAAAAAAGACCACACCCAAAGCTAAAAGCATACATATGGCTACACTTAAATTGTTATGACCTACAAATTGATTGATATAAGGATTTTCAACCATATGCGCTGCGGCATCCGATGCGGACAAAGTCATCGTTATAAAAAAGTCCGTTACGGCAAAGGCAATTAATCCTAAAACACAAAATTTGCCACTCCATCCGCTTAATAAATTTTCAAGCATGGCAATGGAACCTTGACCAGTATAGGATCTTTTCGCCACTTCACGGTACGTAGGAACCGCACCAAATAAAGTAACAAGCACAAGAAGAAGTGATGAAAAAGGAGCCATAGCTCCTACAGCCATTAAAGCAATGCCAGGCTGGTAAGCCAGTGTAGAAAAATAATCAACTCCTGTAAGGCTTAAAACACTAAACCAGTGATAAGTTTTTTCTTGAACATGAACATTTTGATTACCCTTAAAATAAAAGCTTCGCGTCAAGAAATAGGATAATTTTGATACAAAACGTTGTGTCAAATTCTCTTTTTTAGGGGTGTCATCTTTTCTTTTTTTATCTTTTTCCATAAATCCTCAGCCAAGTAAACAGCCCGTTATTTTGAAATTTGCTTTTTCACATCCCAAAATAGAAATGCCCACCCTAACAAGAACAAACTTCCTCCAATCGGAGTGATTGCTCCTAGAATCGGTATATTTAATAAAACGAGTAAATATAAAGATCCTGCAAAAATTATAGCACCACTGGCAAAGCAAAATTGTGATCTTTTTTTGTTTGTGACATAAAAGGAAATCAATCCCGCAAGAACATGGATAAAAAGATATAATGTTGCTGTTTTCCAATTTTCTAGCATAGCTTCTGTTACTTTATTTTTAAGACCATGAGCACCAAAAGCTCCCAAAGCAACACTTAAAAACCCTAAAATAGAAAATAATCGTGGGTAAAACATGATAGTTCCTTAAGAATGGGCTAAACTCCGCCTGTCAATATTTTGACGTTATTGTGGCATGTTACTTAGCAAGTAACAGCAGAACAATCTGGTTATTTGCAAGGTATAATATAAAAGGCTTTTCTTCTTTAAAGGGAAGCAAAACCTTTTGCATATTAAGCATAATTTAAAAACGATTCCACAATCACAACGTCACAAATCGCAATTTGTCTTCATTAAGGAGTCTAAATGTCAGAAAAAAAAGTAAAAAGAATTGGCGCAACAAAATCTAATATTCCAAAAATAATAACAAAAAATTATGATAAGCCCCAAAGCGTGCGGATTATATCTGTTTGTAATCAAAAAGGAGGGTGCGGTAAGACAACAACAGTCATCAATGTTGCGGCTGGATTAGCAAAATTAGGACAGAGAGTGTTAGTAGTCGATCTCGATTCCCAATGCAATGCGACAACAGGCCTTGGCATTGACACCAGTGAAATAGAAAAAAGTGTATTTGAATTATTAGTTGAACCTAAAAAAACAAATTTAGAAGATGTCATTCTTGAAACTCAATATGAAAACTTACATATTGCTCCTGCCTCTATTGAGTTATCCGAATTTGAAAGCAGAATGGCCGGAGAAATTGGTCGCGAAAATCGACTTAAAAAGGCGTTACTTCCTCTGCACTCCTTATATGATTTTATTATTCTTGATACTCCACCCAGTCTGGGCTTGCTCAGTGTGAATGCCTTAAATGCCGCAAATGAAGTACAAATTGCATTACAAGCACATCCTTTTGCTTTTGATGGTTTAAATTTATTATTAGAAACTATCAGTCTCATTAAAGAAGAACTAAATCCAAAACTTAAAATCACAGGTTTGGTTGTTACGATGTTTGACTCAAGAACAAAACTTTCTCGAGAAATTGTTGATAAGGTTATGAATATCGAATTGTTAAGTAACTGTGTCTTTAAGACATGTATTAGACAAAATGTGAAACTTGCCGAAGCCGTTAAAGCAAGAAAATCTGTGTTAACTTACGATCCTTCCTGCACTGGAGCTGAAGATTACTTATCTTTAAGCAAAGAAATCTGTTTACAAAATATCTCGCAAATAACACCCGATGTGACAGCAAATAAGAATATAGAAACTACTGTCGAATAATTTGATGTGACGTCACATCATTTAAAATTAAAAACAGATTATAAAATACTTTGAGAATTTAATTTCTTAAAAAAATGAAAGGAAAATACCAAATGGATACTTCAAAACCTAAAAAAGCACTTCGTGGACTTTTTTCACGGACAGAGCCTGAACAACCTGTAGCCGAAAAAATAGAAACGAAAACAATAACTCCACAACATATCACCATAGAAGAAAAACCTCTTTTAGTTGAAAATGTGCAAAATAAAAATACTGAAGTTTTAGAAGATTACCAATTAAATACCAAACCACTTAATGAAACTCCGCACAGTAAAGATGCAGAATTTACCGTAACAAAAATTCAATACAATTTTGACCGCCTCAAACAAGAAAGAAACAAGTGGGATAAAAACGAATACATTTCACTTTTACATCGCATTGACAATGCACAAACTGAAGCCTTCTTTTTAAAAGGAAAATTAATTGGAGAAATTAAAGAGCGCTTTTATGAAGGAAACAGAGTGGGATGGAAAAATTTTTGTGATGAAAATTTAAATATGAACTATACTACTGCAAATCAATATATTCGTGTTGCCGATGAATTTGAAACCTATTCGCAGCAAAGAACAGATTTTGGATTTGAACATTTCAAAGCGTTACTTCCCGTTCCTTCGCAAGAACGAAACAAAATCATCGAAGCGCTTCCTTCCAGTGTCAGTGTGAAATCGTTAAGAAACATTGTTTCAAATAGTCTTGCTAAAGAAAAAAATGATTCAAAGCAAAATATAAATAAAACAAATATCAAACACATCAGCGATAATTTAGAAAAAGTTAAAATTCAATTAGAAAACTTAAATGTTCAAAGTTTAGAACAATCCGATAAATGGAGCCTCTTAGGCGCCTTCCAAAATCTTTCTGAAGAAATGGCAAGGCTCTCTGAAGTTCTTTCAAAACCCTCAGAACCACGCTATAGTTCAAAACATGTGGGCGCCACATCTGCCCTGTCTGAGGATGAATATGCAACATAATAATTACTTTAATAATTCAAGCTCCCATGTGCCTGTTAAAAATTCGACACAAAATATCGTTACAGCAGTTTATATTTTGCAATTGGTTTCTATATTTACTGCCGGGTTATTTGCCCTAATCCCACTCCTTATGTGCTACCTATTTCGTCACCAAGCAAAAGGAAGTTGGTTGGATGGGCATTTTCGCTGGCAAATTCAAACCTTTTGGTTTTCTGTCCTCTTTTTTGCTCTTGCCTGGCTCTTTGGCCTCATACCCTTCTTAGGATGGCTTATTTCTGTGCCCTGTTTCCTTTTAGGAGTTGCGGTTATTTTAGTACGCACTTTTAAAGGATGGAAAAAGCTCAATATCCAGAAACCACCACAAAATCTCATTGAATAATTAAAAAATGAATTGCATTTCTAAATTTTTATACATTAATAAAGATAAAAGCTGAAAAAAGCTTGTTTACTTTTTTGCATAGTAAGGACATTCCATGGCATTCCGAAATCACCGTTTTAGCAGATTAGAACTTCTTGTGGGAAAAGAAGGACTCGGCCGCTTTAGAAATCTTCATGTTCTCATTGTCGGAGCCGGCGGAGTCGGAGGCTATGCAGCCGAAGCCATTGCGCGTTCAGCCGTAGGGAAAATCACACTTGTCGATCACGACGAAGTTTGCGTTACCAACGTCAATCGGCAAATTCATGCCTTCACAGATACCGTTGGTAAAAAAAAGGTTCAACTTCTGGTTGATAGACTGCAAAAAATAAACCCCCTTGCAATCTACCATGGCATTGACGAGCATCATCACCCTGATAAGGGCGACTTTATTTTTGAAGAAGCGGAAAGACTTGCAGGACAACCTGTGGATGCTGTTATTGATTGCATTGACACCCTTATTCCCAAAGTCGATCTCATTGCTCGCTGTAAAAATAAAAATATTCCCATTTGGAGCTCCATGGGCTCCGCAAGCCGCATGGATCCCTCACAAATCAAATGTGCCGATATCTCAGAAACCAAAGTAGATAAATTTGCTAAGCAAATTCGCTTGAAATTGAGGGAAGTGGGAATCACCAGCGGTGTGCGCGTTGTTTATTCTACAGAGGAAGCCATCGATCCCGAACAAGCTGTCCCCGGTACAGAATGGCAGTGCATTTGCCCCACCATTGAAAAAGAATTTGGTGCGTGCCAACACAAACGCGTGATGCTTGGAACAATTAGCTACCTTCCTCCTATTTTTGGTTTGTGGCTTGCTGGTGATCTTTTACAGCATTATTTACAAGGAATTGACTTTAAAAAGAGAGAAACTTTCGAAAAAACACCTACTTTTGACGAATTTCAAAAGGTTTTAAAGCTTGGGCAAGCCTAATTCTGCTAAACTCAATGATGTGACGTCACATCATTGAGAAATAATAAATTCAATTCATAAATCCTAAAACAGCCAAATAAATGACAGTAGGAAATATTTGCTGGTCAATAGATAAAAAATTGGAAAAAATAATTTATTTAGGGAAAATAATCTGTATTTACAGGAGGGTACAAAGGAATAAAACTATGATAATGATCCAATGTCATCCACCTTTTTCCCGAATTCCAATCGACAATAATTCTTTTTGCATCACGAAATTCGCCGTTACTTGGATTAATATCCACTTTATAATAATCGCCACTTAAAGGAAGAATCTTTTCAAGATTGAGATATTTATCTGCTTTTTCAAACTTAAAATTGTTTGAAATATCTATTGCTCGAATAAAATCCCTAAGAATTTGCTTATTATTATCTGTTCTAACAATAAAATAGTCTTTGTAATTTTGAAGATTAATATTATCAGTGCATATTTTTCCGTTGGCGTTAATCAAAAATATCTCTCTAGGAGGTTTGGAATTACTAGAACTCACGCCAACAGACTTATATTGTCTACCAAAAGTATTTTTGCATATCGAAACTAAAGTTTCACAGATTTTTATTCCGTCTTCTTTAGCAGATAATTTATTGTTATTAATTCTATTTAAAATATGTTCGACTTCTTCATCAACATAGGGATCAGAGTCATTTCTAATTCTAAAAATACCTCTTATTTTAAATCCAAATGTACTTTTACTTACCCATTTAAAATTTTCATGCGTACTTGGTCTTGCCCATCTACTTTTTCCTCTATCATCTGTGCAAACTAAATAAGACCCAGCACTGTATATGAATTGCTGAGTTAAAATTAATATCATTATTAAAATAAATTTTAAAATTTTACTCATAGTTAAATCTTGATAAAAATTAATTAAAATTATACCAACTTGGTTATATCATCGTCATTTCACTTTGAAATATGAGAAAAAGTTAAAACTTTAAATAAATTTTTCACCATAGATACTGATCTGACCCAGGTTTGTTGGACGCAATTTTTAGCGAGGTGTTTGATGAAAGATAAGGTTTCAAGTCAGAAAAGTGTTCGTAAAAAGTACAGCCCTGAATTCAAGGACAGGGCTTTAGCCTTATCAGATAAGGTTGGTGTGGCTCAGGCAGCCAGAGATCTCGATATCCCATCACCAATGCTTTATTCTTGGCGTACCAAACGAGATCAATGTGGCCAACCTTTAGAAAATAAAAAGCTCCAAGAAGCAGAATATTCAAGATTAAAACGTGAAAATGCCCGCTTAGAGGAGGAGTATTCTATTATAACAATGTGCCGCGTTTTAAAGGTTTCTGCAAGTGGATATTATCATTGGCTCTCAAAGCCAATTACAAAGAGAAAGCAAAGAAATAATTTTTTGTCCGAAAAAATCGAATTTTATTTTTTGAAAGAAAATCGACGAGCTGATTATCGCAGAATTGCAAGGCGGCTTAAAAAAGGAGGAATTCTTGTAAGCGTTAACCATGTTGCAAAATTAATGAAGGCAAAAAGTTTGAGAGCAAAAGCCGCAAGAAAGTTTAAAGCAACAACAAATAGTAAACATTCATTACCTGTGGCTCCAAATCTTCTTGAACAGAATTTCGAAGCGAATATTCCAAATCATAAATGGGTTTGCGATATTACCTATGTTTGGACAGAAGAAGGCTGGATTTATGTTGCAACAGTAATGGAGCTTTACTCAAGAATGATTATTGGCTGGTCTATATCAGACAGGATGACAGCAATACTTGTTGTTAATGCACTTGAAATGGCTTTAGGAAAAAGAGGTTATCCAACTGGCGTTATCGTTCATTCTGATAGAGGAAGTCAATACTGCTCAACTATTTATCAGAAATTGATTAAGGATAATTCTCTCATTTGTAGTATGAGTAAACGAGGTGATTGTTTTGACAACGCGGCAATCGAAAGCTGGAATCATAGCTTTAAGGTTGAAGCAATTTTAGGAGAGAAATTCCAGACTAGAAGTGAAGCAGTAAATCATATTTTTGAATATATAGAGGTTTATTATAACCGAGAACGGTTACATTCAAAAATTGGTTACTTGAGTCCAAAGGATTTTGAATCTATGGTGGCATAGCAATGTGTCCAATTTATGTGGCTCGGATCAGATAGTATTGTTATCTTTAAATACTATGAAAATATTTTCATTCATAATATATTCCATTAATATCCCTTCTTATAAAATAAAAAAGAGGAATACAAAATTGCAAACCTCCTTTTTCAATTATTTTAAAAATAAAATAATTTATTTTTTCTTAGTGATTTTTGGAATCAAATTAGACATAGCAGAACTTTCTAATTCAATTTTTTTCATAAAATTCTCCTAAAATAGGAAGTTATAATAAAAAAATAATGCATATTAGTATTGACAATAGATTACATAATTTAATTCACTTCAATTGTCAATTATATAATCTATTTAACTTTTATCTAAAAAATTTGTAATTAAAATTAAAAAAAAATTATAGGGCAAAATAGATTTATTAATATTTCATTTTTCTTGAATAAACATAAAACCCTTTAATGAGTTGATATCAATTGAATTTCTATTCTCTATATAATCTATTGATTCAAAATATATTTTTACCTTTGCATTTTTATTTTTTGCATTTAAAATGACATAAAAATCTTCTTCCATATAATTGTGTTCTTCAGATAATTTTTTTGTATCTCTTATAAATGTACTTAAAGGTATATCAATTAATTCTTTATCATATTTATACAAAGTTAAAGATGAATTTTGATTATTCAGGTTAATTTTAATATGATCATTACTTAAACTAGAATTTGATTCATTCAAGTTAAAACCTAAAAAATTTTGAAATTCATTTATACTTTGAAAACGAGGAAATGACGTAGATCGCAACTCTATTTCATTTCCATTTTTTTCTTTCCATTTGGAAATGTATTTTAAATTCATTTTATTTAGCAAAGAATCTCTTATATGACTAATCTGACTCTTATCAGTTAAATCTTTGTTTCTTAAGATTTCATTAAAATCATTTAAAGGTAAAAGCAAGCTGAAAGATTTAAAATCATGAAAATCTATAATATAATCGATTATTCCACTAATTCTTTTTTCTTCGTCGAATGATATCTCGTGAGAAGCAGAAGATATTTTTCCATCCACAAGTATTTTATTTTTTTCCAATATCGATTTGAAGCTGCTTATTTGACTCGTAAGTGCCACATGAGATGCACTCCAGGGACCAAAAGAAGTTAATAAGGAAATAATAGATAACGATATTGGGATTATTTTTATGTTTTTGGACTTTGAAATTATAAAATAAAGACAAATAAAAACAAGCCAAATACCAGATGCAAATAGATAATACCGATTTTCTGTAATTCCGTATTCATTTATTCTTGAATATAATCCTACAAATAGCATATATAATAAGGGGAGTAATAAAATATAAAAATATCTTTCAAAAAATATACACCATTTTTTCTTTTCCTCAAATTTTAAAGGCTTAAGAAAAAAATGACAGATAATTCCTAAGACACTCAATGAGGAAACCAACCAGCCTATTTTTCCTTCGGGAAGACTCCAGGAAAATAAAATTTTTGCCAAATAAACATACATAATCGCGTTATATAATAAAGTAAATGGAATGATTAAATTTTGAATTAGGATATTCAACCAATTTGGATATTCAGGGGTCTTATTGAGTTCTTGAAAATTTCTAGGTAGACCTATTACAAAAAATAAAATATTGAAACCAATAAATGAGAATAATAGAGATGACATAAAGTAAGATTCATCAATGGAAATATTGATTATGAATTTTAAAATAAGGAGTGCAAAAATAAATCCCAATGATAAAAAACCTGAATAAACAAATGATAATACAAAACGTTGAAAGAGAATATAATTGAAATTCCAAAACCCATGCCATCCTGCACGTTCTAAAAAAGGTGCGAAAGAAAAAAATGAACTAAAAATAAGCAAAACAGAAAGATTGCTGACAAAGTAATTGCTGTTTGTTTCTGATTTTGTGATTAAAAAATGGGAAGTAATAACTAATACTGATAGAATAGCGGCTATAAAATGACTATTTTTTATTTTTTTACTTTCAAATAATAAAGTCACTCCAAGCGAAAAAGGAATTCCAATAAGTAACGAAAATAAAGCATTAAAGTGGGTTGTAGGTGTGTCTTTCACAAACTGCGTATAGCATGCTAAAAATGAGGCCGTGACAGCACATAGCCATGGTATTGAAAACCTTAAAAAACTATCTTTTAAATCTATAAAATTTTCTCTAAATTTTTTCTTATTATGAGTCATGAATAATTTCCAATGGATATTTATTTAATGCGAAATTCAAATTCAACCCCGAATTTGAGAAATTAAATGTATAAATATCATAAAAACCATTTAATTTCCAATTATAAAAAAATTTATAAATTATTACATGTTGTTAAGAATATTTTTAGGCTCAATGTCATCACAAAGATATTTTCATTCTGATATAAATATCTATCAAAAAAAAGAAAAGTTGATTTTAAATCATTACTGACTATTAAAAAAATTCTGGATAAACATCATTAAATATTGAAAAATAAATTAAAAATAGTTTATTTTTCAATTTCCATTTTTTTAAAAAAAATGGATTTTTACTTTCTTATTAATTTAAAATTATGATTATATTATATAATAATATTATTTAAATTATTTTTAATATAATATTATAATTATATTAAAACACGACGATCATATTTATTTATTATAGTATTTTATATTTATTTGTATAAATTTAAAAATAATATAATTGACTTATAATTTAAGAAATTATAATTAATAAATAATATTTGTAATTGTTAATTTTAATTAATTACAAATATTATTTATTAATAGATAGGAGTATTTTATGCTAAAAAAAAATTTACTTATCGCAGTAATGAGCGTTGCTTGCACTGCTGTTTATAGTTGTAAAGATAATAATAAAAACACACCAAAAGTATCCCAAGATAGTAAGAAAAAGTCAGTTCTTACTGCTAGCTTTTCTGGAGTTACAGGAACTCCTGTAGATACACCATTTGAAGTAAATGGAAATGTAACTTGTGGTACTGCTGAACTTCCTCCTTTCAAATTATCTAATGCTGCATTAAATATTGAATATTTTTCTAATCTTAGATGTAACATTAAAATTACATCAATCATGATGGATACAAAAACATATACCGCGGAAGAAGGTAAACCTCTGACATTAAATATAGTCGATAATAAAATTGTATCCTCTGCTGAAAATGTAAAATTTACGTATGCTGAGGAAGAGATTTACTTTAATGCGGAAACTGCAAATGGAGCATCTGCCATTTATCATATGACCGCGGAAGTTGGCAAAGGAAGATCTCTAACAGATGCTAAAGCAGCTGCTCTTACGCCAAATCAAATTCCAAACAGTAATGTGAATAGAAAAGCGCCAACAGGCGCACCTAGACAGACACTTCCTTTTTCTGTCAAAAAACTTTTCAAAATGAATGCTACAGTGAACTCTACAAGCTCCTTTGAAGTAAAGCACTATGCTGATAATATTTTTGCAGTAAAATCAATAGGGACATTAAATTTAGCAACTCACTGTAGAGTTTTACCCTTCGTTAATGATACTGGATCATCACCGACACAAGAACAACTTAATGCTATTTTTAATACTGGAAAACCTTGTAGCGAAAAAATAATGTCTGATGAAAGCTTTAAACCATTTTATGATTTATCAAAAGACTCTTATTTAATTGTTACGTTAGAAGGAACAAATTACTTTCCGCATAAAATGCTAAGAAATGTCACTCAGGCTGATGTTGATGCTGCTAATGCGCTCCTCATTCCTGAAGCGCGTCTTGCAAAAGCCGTTGCGAGTGCTCAACAAGAGCTTGACACTGCGATAGAAAATTTAGGCGATAAAACCCTTGACTCACATGCTGATGAATTTACTGAACTAAATAATGAAAAAACAGCAAAAGAGCAAGAATTAAGTCGCGCACAAAGTGAACTCCAAACTGCTCAACAAACAGCTCAGGAATTGCAAGCAGCACTAGAAGAACTTAACGCAAACACACCACCAGAAACCGTATAATCCAGCGCCTTACATAAGCTGTATGTAAACAAGCTGTTAACAGAATGAGGCTCATATTTTTCTAGTTTAGAAAATTCAATCTAAACTAGAATTTTTTATAGAATTAAAATTTAATCTATATTTTATAAAAAACATTGGGATTTGTTAAATATAATAAAAGGAGTTTTTTATGCTAAAAAAAAGTTTATTTATTGCAGGAATGAGTATTGCTTTTTCTGCCGTTTATAGTTGTAAAGAAAATAATAAAAATATACCAAAAATATCTCAAGATGATAAGAAAAAGTCAGTTCTTACGACGCGTTTTTCTGGAGTAACTGGTACTCCTGTAGATACACCTTTTGAAGTAAATGGAAATGTGACTTGTGGTACGATCTCGCTTCCAGATTTCAAATTAACTCATAGTCAATTAAATATTACATATTTTTCTGATCTTAAATGTAGCATTAAAATTAAATCAATCACAATGGATGAAAAAACCTATAACGTAGAAACAGATAATCCTCTGTCACTAAATATAGTAGATAATAAAATTGTATCCTCTGCTCAAAATGTAAAATTTACGAGTGATAGTAAAGAAATTTATTTTAATGCAGAAACTGTAAATGGAGCATCTGCCATTTATCATATGACTGCAGAGATTGGTGCCGGAAAATCTCTAACCGATGCTAAAGCAGCTGCTCTTACGCCAAATCAAGTTCCAAACAGAAATATGAATAAAAAAGCATCAATAAAAGCAACTAAACAGACGCTTCCTTATTCTGTCAAAAAACTTTTAACAACACATGCTGAAGTAAAATCGACAAGTTCCTTTGAAATAAGTCGCTACCTTAATAATATTTTTGCTTTAGAAGCTGTAGGATCATTAAATTTAGCTTCTCACTGTAAAGTTTTACCTTTTCCTGAAGATATGAATACTGAAATATTACCGACGCAAGAACAACTTCGCAGTATTTTTATCAATGAAAGGACAAATTGTAGCGAAAGAATAATGAGTTCTGGAGAAAAATTTAAGCCATTTTATAATTTAGCACAAAAATCTTATTTAATTGTTACCTTAGAGGGGACGAGTTATTTTGCATATAAGACACTAAGACATGTTACTCAGACTGAAGTTGATGCTGCTAAGGCGCTCCTCCTGAAGGATGGGACTCTTGCAATGGCCGTTGAGACTGCTCAAAAAGAGTATGACACTGTGGCAAACGATTTATTTCTTACAGAAGAAGAAACTGATGCATTTAATCGCCTAAATGACGAATTAAAAGCAAAAGATGGAAAATTAAAGCTCGCACAAAGTGCTCTCGAAAGTGCTCAACAAACTGCTCAAGAATTGCAAGAAGCACTCGCTGAACTTACAGCAAATATACCTGCTGCTCCAGAAAAAACAAAACCTTCAGAGGAACCTCCTCAACCCAAACCAATTTCTTTAAGAGTTCTCGATTTAACAAAGGGAACTTTAGAAAAAGAATCCAAATTTACCTTTAACCCCACTAAAGTTGGTAACAATTACCATATATCTTACTCACCAAAAGCTGAACATTCTGGCGAAATTCTTGATGTAGAAAATAAATGCAAGATCGTTGTGTTATATAACAAAAATAATTATGAGGACACAACTCAAGATACATTAAAAAATGCTTTTGAAAATCATGATGTCAATTTCCCCTGCGGCGAACAAATTACGTTAGGAAATTCTGAAATACCCTTTGATGATTTGACTGATAAAGGCTCTGTTGTAATTATTACTGAAGAAACATTTAATATTAATGGTAAAGATAAAACATATTATTTTGCTACACAAATTTTTGGAGCCTAGGCAACTGAACCTATAAGACCTTAATTAAAAAATCAAACTCACATCATTCTAGTTTAGAAAACTCGGTCTAAACTAGAATTTCATTTACCCAATCATTTAAGCAATCATCAACTAAATGAGCCATTTCCTCATAAGCGGAGTAGGGTTTTCCATAGGGATCTTGAACAGATTGATTTCTAAATTCACCGAGGCATCTTACTTTACCTTTTGCGGCTGCATAATTTTCTTCAATTCTATTTTTTTGTGCTGTATCCATAACTAAAATAAGATCATTTTCAAAAATTAATTTATTATTAAGTTGTCTGGCAATATGTGCATTCAAATTTAAACCACGTTCTTGACCTACTTGGATAGATAATTCATGAGCCTTTTCACCTACCATGGCATAAATACCCGCTGAAGAGACATTTATATTTTGTTGATTTTTATTTTTTAATAGTTCCTTTAATTTATATTCTGCATAAGGACTTCTGCATATGTTACCTAAGCAAACTACTAAAATTGAATTTATTTTTTCCATTTAACAGTCCTTATATTAAAATTATTTTTGAAAAAATTGTCCATGAATAATTAAAAAATATTTTTTCATAAATTTAAAATGAAAGCATAAAAAAAGACCTACATTAATTTGTAGATCTCAAAAATCAACTTAAAATAAATAGAATTATTAATTAAGTTCTTGCGTCATAACCACGACGATTAAAACCACCTTCACGTTTTCCTTCTTCACGAGGGCGCGCTTCATTTACAGTGAGGGGACGACCCATAAATGGTTTTCCATTTAAATTTTCAACAGCCTTGAGGGCATCTGGTTCTTGTTCCATTTCGACGAAACCAAATCCTTTACTGTGTCCTGTTTCACGATCTGTAACTACACGAGCACTCATTACATTTCCATACTGATTAAAAGCTTGGGAAAGCTCAGCATCAGTGCAACTAAAAGGAAGGTTTCCTACATATAACTTCTTAGCCATGAGACATGCCTCCAAGGAGCGTCCTCTCAATTAATAAAGAGATAAAACGCAAATCAACAAAAATCACCATCCGATAACACGCATTTCGGTTTCAATTTTCCCAAACATCAAACACGAATTGAGCGTGCTGGCGAGCTAAATACTACAAATCAATAAATAAAAAGTCAATTGCTTTTAATTAGGCAGCTGTGGATAAGGAAGATTTTGCTCATCGGGAAGAGCTCTTTCTTGTGAGTCCATTTGTGAAATTTTAAATAACACTTTTTTATAATTCGGATCACTTTCGTCTACCAGGCTTAAATAAGTTTGCCATGATTTCTGAGCGGCATAATAGTTATTTCGCAAATTTTCAAGCACTCCAATTAAATAATAAAGATGAGCATGAGAAGGATAATTTGAGAGAGCAACACTTAAAATTTGACTTGCTTGTTCATATTTTTTTTGTTGCATAAGACAATAAGAGTAGTTATGAGCAGCATAGGGATTTTTTTTATCAATATCATAAGCAGTATTAAAAAATTTACATGCTTCGAAAATATTATTTTCATCAAATTTTAAAATCCCAGTCCACAAATTAATATCGCTGTTATTTGGAAATAATTCATGAGCTCTCACTAAGGTTTGTTTTGCCAATAATTTATTGCCTAAAGCACGATAGGCCTTTGCTTTGAGAACATACAAATAAGATGAATTTTCACTACTCAAATCGATTCCACGTTCGGCAACATCTAAAGAAAGAGAGTAAGCCTTTTTATAGAAGTAATAATCACTTAATACAATATAAATAGGAGACCATTTATTTGAATAAAGCACGAGTTTTTCCAGAATAGGTAAGGCTTCTTTATCGTCACCTTCTTGCAAATAAGCCAAAGATAATGCTAAAGAAGCTTCACGAAAAGGGCTTATGCTAAAATCTTCATTTAATGTACGCGATCTCGTCTTTTCAAAATATTTTAATATATTTTTATTTTTTTCTATTGATTTTTGGGTATCTCCTCTTTGTAAATCATGAATACTATCTGCAACAACATCTAATTCATTGGGAATGGTTTGTAAAATTTTTGATTCCTTCACTTTTTCATTTAAGAGTTTATCCATTTCTGGCATAGGATATAAATAATTGACTACATCTAGTGGAATATATTTATCATTCATTGCTTTTCGCTGATATCGGATTGTTGTTTTAGGATAGTAAAAAAACGTTTCATCATAGGGAAGACTCAGCAATTGTGAATCCACTTCTATCGCGTAAGGGTCAATTTCTTCATGAGAAACGCATGAATTTATAATTACCAATAAAAGAATAATAATGGGAAAATAACAAAGTTTCATTTAAACTCCCCCGCATTTGCTACCGCTCGAACATCAATAAGAGAGAGGGGGAGTATTTCTAAAATATATGAGGGTGATTGTTCATCCTGTATTTTTGCTTCAGGAAAAACATGAAATTTTCTATTTGTATAGCGATCTAACAAATTAGAAATACCAATTTGATCATCAGAATTATTTTCAACTTGAGTGAGCCCTTCGTATAAATATTTTTTTGCTTCATTTTTTAGCTGATTTGAACTTAGCAAATAAATATCTTTTCTCTCTCCTCCTTTATAGAGTAGAGAATAAGAGTCAGAGAGTGAAAGACTCATTTTTCCTAAGATTAAATTTGTATGAACAAAAGGTTCTTTTAGGAGTTTATAATTGCGGAGTGTATCCGATCTTTTTTTTATGAAATTTTTACTATTTATCATATTTTTTATGTTTTTTAAGCTAATTTGCGAAAAATTTTTATCATTTGCTTTATCAAACTCTTGTTCATCAAAATTATTCGCTAAAAAAACAGCATTATTTATTAATTTTAAATTTTCATTTTTTAATGAGATTTTATTTTTTTCAAGTAATAATTTAATAAAATTATCTAACTTATTTTCCGATATATTTCTGTTCTTATTTAGGTATAAATTTACTGCCATTAATCCTATATTTGCAGAATTTTTTAAATTCTCTTCAATATTATTTCTACGTAATACTTTTTGATACAATTTTCCAGAAATTATGTACTGTTTTGATGCAAAATATTTATTTGCTGATTCTATTTCAATTTTTGCAATTTCATTATTATTTTCTTTGCTCTTAAAATCAATCAAGGATAATTTTTCTAACATGCGTGCCGCATCTTCAGATTTATTAAGCATTTGATATATTTCTGATGCTCTTTTGAGTGCAAACTTTTTTTGTTCATTACTGGGAAAAATATCGTCGTTATAAGATGATTTATCATATAGAAGAGATGCTAAAGAAAACTGCAATAATTTATCTGAGGACTTTGCTTGCCAAAAAATAGCTTCATTTATTCTTTTATTGGAAGGCAAATTCATTGAAAAATATAAAGCTAATGTATTTACATGCTCCCAATTTTGTAGCGCGGCAAACTCCTTCATCGACTGTATGAGAGCGTCACCAACATTGGGATTGTTCAAATAATTTTTAGACCAAAGATCTAAAAATTTAGCCGACTTCAACATTTCCCCATTTGTTTTTAATTTTTTTGCATATTCAATAGCAGAATTATAGTTGGCAAGCATGACAACTTTATGAACAGTGTCTGAAATTTTATTATCCTGCGCTATTTTTTCGAGAGTTCCCGCTCCATCAGCAACACTTTTATCCTCAGCATCCATTTTTTGAAATAAACGAGCTAAAGCCAATGAAACTTTATCTTTTTCTTCTTGATCCTGCTCTTTAAAAAAGAGAGGAGGGCAAGATAGTATTTTTTCATACCTATTGCGCGCATTGGCTAAGTCATTTAACTCCTCTGCTCTTTTAGCACTTTCAAATAGAGCGATACGAGCTTGAAAATCAGCAGGAAAATGGGCAATATAACCATCAACTGCATTTTCATACTTTTTAAATTCATCGGCACTGGTATCCCGTGCGTCTTGGCTCTGTACTCTTGCAATATTAACCATCAAAAACCAAGCTGTTTTTAAATTATCCTCAGTCAAAGGTTGTTTCAAACTTTCTTCAATAGCTTCCCATGCCAGTTTATAATCTTCACCCATCATTAATGATTGAGCAAAAGATTGGAATAAAACACCTCTTAAATCCCCTGGAAAATTTTCTAAAATTCGCGAATGATAAATTTGCGCACTTTTTAAAAATGCAGATCGCGATTTGGTTATCATGCCCAAATTATAATAATAATTGCCTGCATCAATAGAATAAATTTTAATCATTTCTTGGCGATTTTCTTCTTCAAATTTATTTAATGAAAAACGATTAAACCATATTGATTTCTTCTCAATAAATGCAGTTCCCAAATACGCTAACTCATTTAATTTATCTTTGTTATTATCATAATTGAGAGCTATTAATCTTGCTTTGATAAAATAAGGTAAAAGTCTTGACGAATAAAATAATTGCTCTATTGGTTTAGCATATGTTTCAACTTCTTTTGGATTTCCTGAATAAGTGAAATAATAAAATGAATTGATAATCATTTTTTTCCCAAAATCCCCTGCTCCTTTGTCATTAGCTAGTGCCAAATAAGAATCAAGATTGTGTCTTTCATATAATGAAATAGCAGCAACTCTAACAACATCCTCTAATACATGCTGTGAAATTAAATTATCATAACGTTGTTTTTCTCTGGCAAAGTCTTGAGCAAATTCTATTGCAGCAGCATAATTTGCATTTCTGTATGCCGCCCATAGAAGTCTTAGCTTAATTTCTCCAATTAATAGAACATACGCATTTTCATTAATTTCAATAAATTTTTTACCATATACATATCCTTTTTTATAAACATTTAAAGCTTCTCCAAAATGGAATAATTCAAATTCAGCATCACCATAACCAATAAATGCCCGCATTTTTTCTTCACGAAATTCATCAGGATCTAAATACATTTTTAAAATCGAATTGTAATATTTTTTTGCTGCAGAATAGTTTTCACTTGCAATAGATAAACTTCCTGCAAATAAATTCATTCTAACATATAGTTTTTTATTATCCTTAGCCAGGAAAGGGGTTTTAAGTCCATTTTCCAGAATTCCAACAGCTTGAACGGCATTTAATTTTTTTGTATAATAACCAAATAAGGCGAGTTTAAAACAAGCTTCTGCATATGCTAATGAATTATTTTCAGAATCAATTATTCCATATAAAATATGTAATGATTTTTCTATTTTTTCATCTTCAATTGCTTTGTTATTATCTAATTTTAAATTATCTTGATAATTAAATTTTTTTTCACTTGAGTTTATTTGCCTTTTAAATTCTTCTTTCCATACTTCAAAATGAAGATCAAAAATATCTCTAAAAATTCTCTTAATTTCTAAGTTATTTTCATAGTTAAATTTCTCTTTTTTGCTAAGATAATTATTTTCATCATTAAATACGGGCTTAAAATAATTATCATCAGCATATATTCTAAATTGAAAAATTAAAATTGCTAATAAAATAATTTTTTTCATCTTATCAAATCCATATTCAATGTTTGTCTTAATGTATTTAGCCAATTTTCTCTTTCTTCAGTTGTTTTTCTTATCTCTTCATCATTTTCTTTTTTGATATCATAAACTCCTTTATTATGTTCTGATAAACCTATATTTACATACTGCTTAAATTCATTTGCTCTAGGCAAAACCGAATCAGCTAAGTTCTTAGATAATTTAACATACTCATTTAATATTGATAATTTCAATAAATCCAATGTTTTTTCTTCATCTGTAAGTAAATTTTTAATATAATCTGCTTTACTTAAAATATCTTTTCTTTCGGTAATCATTCTATCTTTAATATTTGATACGGCAATTAAAAGTTGTTTATATGTTTCAATGAGATTACTCCAGGTTTCATTAATAGAATTATTCAATTCAATATCACCAATAGAAAAAGCTTCATTCCTAAAATTTTTGTGTAATTTATATAAATTATCCATTGTTTTTTGAATAACTTCAGATTTTTTTTCAAAAATAAAAGTGGGAGCGCCTTTCAAACTATGAGATAATTGAAAATATCTTTCATCAATCGCAATTTTTGAAAAGTTTTGATACATTTTATCAATTGCATATTTAGAGTAACTATTCTCCAATAAATAGGCGTTTTCATTTAATTTCACCTTTGGCACTTTATTATCCATTGCTGAGTATAGAAATTTGACACTTGCCATTTCTGCATTCATTTTATTCATATTTTTAGACAAATTTGCCAAAGCTAATGGAGTTTTTGGTTCAAATAAACTGTCTTCAACTTGTGTTTTAATTTTATATTTATTAATATCGTCATACATAGAAATAAATCTTTTTAATAATTCTTCCCGATTTTTTTTTGCAAATTCGAGCCCTGAATTATTTCTATTCCAATTTTTATAATCAAAAGAGTCTAATTCCAATATAATATTTTTAAAGGTATCAACAATATCGGATAATTTGCTTAAAGTTGATATAGCTCTAACATCATTTATTCCCGTATAAGTATAATCTGCCGCATGAAGTGCATTAGCCAAATCAGAACGATTTACTGCAATTTCTTGTTCTAAATGATAGTAAGCTTTACGAAAACGCAACGCAGTCTCAACAACTTGAGTCTGAATACCATACTCCTGCGCCAGACTTGCCAAAGCTAAAATATTTTCGACACCTTCTTCTTTAGATTTTTTATAGTTTTCCTGAACTTTTTTTAGAAATTGAATATCTGCATCTGCCTGACTCAAAAGATCGAGAAGCTGTGCCTCTGCCTGAAAATTGTGACCTGATGTTTTTGATAATATCTTTGCTAAAACAAAATTTGAAATTCTTATTTTTCTTTGTGTCCCAGATAAATTATTATTTTCAATACTTAAAACTTCTTTACCACTTTCTTGAATAGCGTGCTTATATTGAATTGCACTTTCAAGGTATTTTTTCTTCATATACAAAATATGTGCATACTCTAAATACGCTTTTACTTTTTCTTTGTTTAGTAAATCTACTCCTGAAATTTTATAAGCAAGAAAAATATCTTTATACCATGTTTCTGCAGCTGAATAATTTCCTAAAGAGGCGTGATATCTTGCCAAACACAACCTTGAAACTATACGACTGACCTCGTCATTTTCAAAATAACGATAATGTTCCTCATATCCTTTAAACTCACCTGTTAAAAAACGTAACAAAGCCAAAGATTCTTTTTTGTTTCCCATTTCATATTTTAGCAATGATAATGCTAAATAGGCGCGACCAATAAAAGGATTACCTGAATTTGAATGTTCAATGGCTTCTTCAATATACTGAATTGAATTCTTATCATTGGAATATATTTTTCTTAAACCGAGTCCTACATATACGGCACTTAAAATCATATATTTTGATTCACGTTTAACAACAGGAGAGTTACTCCAAATTAAAAAATCGGTTTTCAAGGAGGCTATATCGTCATTCTTTTTACGAGCCATAGCTTCATAAAAAAACTCTAACGAACATGAAAAACGCCACTTATCAGGAAATAAACTCTCATCCTGACCTCCAATAAAAAGCATTTTTAAACATGTTTGTGTACTTTTATTATGATCTTTACGCAACCTATGAGCTTCAAATAAAATTTTGTAAGCCCAAGAGATATAACCTCTATTTCTTGGATCAATATCTTTTAATTCTTTTTCTACGCTATAAATAGCGGCTTCGGGATCCTGTAAATAAACATGATCCTCTGCTTTTTGTAAATTCATTTTGACGCGAATGGAATCATTTCTCAAACCCAAAGGAGATTTTTGAAATTCATAGTCACTTGAATTGGGATCAGCTACATTTGAAATATAGGATAAACCAAAAATTTGCCCTTTCATCGAATTGAGTAAAGCATCCACACTTCTTAATGATTTCCATTGCGATGATCTGTTTTCTTCATTTTCAGAGAATATACTTTTTTCAGAAGGAGATAAATCTATTTGAATGGCATTAATATTTTTGAAATAGAATAAACTTAAAATGAGAAATAAATATATTTTTCTCATTCCTTTTCTTCCTTATTTACTTCTGACTTTAATACAAATTCTGGAATTTTTGTTTCTTTATTAGGCTTTAAATAAACTTTAATATTATGAATTACCTGATTCAAAGTACCATTAATGAAAATTTTTTTATCTAATGACCATTTCCCTTGCGGCAATGTATAAGGCCAATTGTTATTTTGTTGTCCTACCAGAGCATGAATATTAACTTCATATGTTCCTACGGGCAAAGGACCGCTAAAAATGGGCAAACGGCTATTTTTCTCAAAAAATACTGGTTTTGAATAATTTATGATTTCAATATTATTCATTAATGCATAGAGCTCAATAATGCCAAATTGTGGTAATTCACGGGTCTGTTCTGAAATAATTTCAATTTTAAGTTCAATGCGATCTTTGTATCGAGAAACCAATAAATCTTGTAAAGAGAGAATTTTTGCTCTCATATCTTTATTTTGATCTTGTAATGATGAAATTTTTTTCGATATTTCTTCTGAAGAACTTGTATTAAAATTATCACCAATAATTAAAAATGGCTCTGGAGGAATATAATTCGTTTCAGCAGAAATTTTTTTTGAAAAAAAGAGAATGAGCATGAGTAACGCAATGCTACTTATTTTTTTATTTTTATTTATAAAATTTTTCATAAATACCTCAACATCTTTCTTATTATTTCACTTACAAAGATGAGGGTATTGATTCATTTTTCCTATAAAGGGTGAAATTTTGACAGATTTTCAGAAATATCAAAGCATTTTTATGCGATTTGTCATTGGATTTTCACAATTTTGCGAAAATTCATATACAGTTTCTTTGAGTTCGCTCACTGTTTTTGCGCGCATTGTCAATCGCCAAAAATGATGGCCAAATTGAAACCAACGGGCTCCTGTTGCAGCAAAAAATCTAAATTTTTCTAATATATATTCTTCTTCTGTGAAGTAATCACACAAAATGGAAATCAGTTTCAAGCATGCACGCGCGTATTCCGCTCCCTCTTCATCGGAAGTTTGAGGCGCTTTCAGACCTTCATATCCCAAAGGCGTTTCTGAATTACCAAGCAATTCCGATATTTGCCATAATATCCAAGGGCGCGCGGTGGCAGCACGAGCAATCATAGCTCCGTCCACATTAAAATCATTCAGCAAACTCACAGCATCCTGAGCCGTTTGGATATCCCCATTCGCTACAACAGGAATAGAAAGCTCACTCCTCACCTGAGAAACAAGTTTCCAGTTGGCTTCTCCACTGTGTTTTTGTGCTCTGGTACGCGCATGAATAGTCAGAAAATCGGCACCTGCATTTTGAAGAGAGGACACAAAATCGAGGAGATAATTAAAGTTTTCTTCTTCAGAAATGCCTCCTCTTAACTTAACACTGACGGGAACAGGAGAATGTTTTTTTACCATGCGAACAATGGATGCCGCATAATCTTTGTCGCCCATCAACCTGACCCCCCAATTGTGTTTGAGAGTGTGAGAAACGGGACAACCCATATTAATGTCAAAGCCCCAAGGTTTTTTTATCATCAGTTTTTCAATACTAGGTGCAATAAACTTTTCTTCGTTACCTAATAATTGTGGGATAAAAAAACTTTCATTTTGCGCTGTTTTTAATTCATTGGTTGTTTCAAGTTTTTCATTAGGAATTTTACGAGTAGAAAGCATTTCGGTATAACGTAACGCATTTATATTTTTAGGTGTATAGCTCCGCACTAACTCCCTAAAAGCAACATGCGAAAGACCCACCATAGGGGCAATTAAAAATGGAAAATCAATTCCATAAGGCGTGAGACGCGAATGAGGGAAAAAAGGCGAATGAGAGTCCATGAAATCTCCAAAAAAACTTGAAACGAAATGCCCCCATTTCATTCGCTTATTCTACTAAAAAAGAAAAGCCATTTTTTAGCTCTTAAAACTGAGCTCCAATGCGCAAATGAAGAGCTCCTTTAAAATTTACATTACCCCACAAATATGAGGATTCCTGAATACGAGAAATGCAAGTAGGAGCGCTACTTCCATTTAGCGCATCGGAAGGACTTTCACAGTGAGCATCGGGATCTTTTAAAGGGTAACCATAATCTAAACTTAAAGTCGCATAATTTCCTAAAATAAGACGCATTCCAATTCCCGCTGAAACATAGGCTTGTTGCCAATATTGCTCCAGCATATTGACGCCTTGCAAATTGATTGTATGAGGTGCCACAAGTGAGGCATTATCGGGAACACATTGGGTTGTGGAAGACTGCGCTCCAGACACTTGTGAAGCGATTTGCGCATTGATTTGATTGACTTCTCTTTGGGTAAAATAATTTGCGGCAGAGTCAACAAAGCCAACCATTCCAAAGATTTCACTAAAACGATAACGCGCTTCCGATTTTAAATACATCAAGTTTGTTGCCCCCAGAGATGCCAACTGCGCATTACAGTTTAATACCCCATTGTTAGCATAGTGAATCCATAGCAGAGGTCCCGGAGCGGTACTCCCATATGTTTCAGGGAATCCACGAACTAAAGCAGCATCGGTGAGCGTAGAACGCCTCGATGCAGGTGGTGTCACCGTGCTTCCATCTTTGTTTTCTGTATTTGTGATGAATTTACCACCAATAGAGATAGCACCACTTAACTTTTTATAAATTGGGAAAAAGGTATCTACTGATATATTATAACGATTGAATTGCACATCCGATCCAAAACCAAATCGCGCCATGCCAAACTGAGCATTATAAAAGGAACCCGAAGTCGGCCATGCGGGGTTATTTCTCGTATCTAATGAAATACTTGATAACAACTCACGAATCACAATCGAAGGACTATCTAAAGCTTGAACGACGGCGCTTTCGGCACTAGTCGATTTTGAATTTTCATAAATGAATGTTTCTCTTAAATTCCAGTTTAATCCAAAAAATGTGGGCTTCCAATCTGCAATCAATTGTAACGTTAAATATTCCCTATTTGTTAAAGATTCTGCTGCAACTTGATAACCTAAAATAGAACTCATATCGAGAGGTGTTACCACGGGACCTACTTTAAAAAGAGATTCCGATAAACCTAAATTGATCTGACGTCCTAAAATTTGTGTTGTTTGATTTGAGGCAAAGGATTGCTGTTGCTTTTCCTGTGATACAGAAGCATTAGAAAAGAATTTTAACCCTTGGTCATTTAATTTATTTAATGAAAAATCGGTGCCAAAAACATAGCCGCGAAAGTTAGACCATCCCGGAGATAAGCCAATTGAAAAACCTGTTTTAGCACGAGCATGTATCAAAATATCAAGACGAGTGTCTTTTCTATCAATGGCATTCAAATCTAAGGCATCAATCGATACCGATGAAAATAAATCATGTCTTAATAATTTTAAGCGTGCTTGTTCAAAATTTTCTTGATCAAATATGTCACCTTCTTCTAAGTTAGATGCCCGTATGATGGCATTTTCTTTTCCGATGATATCGGAATCTACATATATTTTACGAATTCTTACAACAGTTCCAGGATTGAAATTGACAGTCAAATTTATTTTTTTCAAATCTGAAGAATCATTTACTAAAGATTGATTTGGTTGAATTTGAACATATAAATAACCTTGAGTTAAAAATTGTCTTCGGTATTCCTCAATTAAATTTTGTAGTTTTTGAAAACTAAAGGAATCACCTTTTGTTAAAATATTATCTAATCTTTTATTATCTAATTGAAAATTATTTGGAATTCCATTTTTTTGAATATCATTAATGATATATTTAGTTCCTCTTTCTATTCTAAAAATCAAGTTCATTTCCGTATTATCTTTTGTAGGAATAAAATCGGGAATAGAAATTTGGGCATCTATATATCCATTATCCAAATATAAACTTTTTAGATTATCTCTGTAACCTAAAAGATTATCTTGAACAAAAGGAATTGTGGATGAAAAAATACCTTTATTTAATCTCAATTTATCTATAACATTTTCTTCTGTATCTGGTAATACACCGATAAAACTTATTTTACCAATTCTTACATAATTCCCTTTTTTCAATAAAAATTTTAAAGTTGTATTTCCATTTTGATCGACAATCCTCTCAGGTCCTAAAACATTTGCAAAGGCATAACCTTGCTTTTGATAAAAATTTGTTAATATAACAATAAGGTCACTATCAGACATAAGAATAATGTCTGAATATGTTAAACCTTGTTTTGTAATTAAAAACTCTTGATTTAAAGCGCCGCTATCTTGATCAAAAATTTGAAAAGTAGTGCGAGCACCCCTGTCAATCTGAAGAATAATTTTTGCACTTTCTTTATTTTCAGAATAAGAAATTTCCTTCATAATTACTTTTGCTTCAAGAAATCCTTGTTCCAAATAATTTTCTTTAATAAGTTCAAGTTGCTCATTGATCACTTTCATGTCACATAGAGAACCCGTTTCAATAGGTACAGTTAAAAAATTTAAAATATTTGAATAGGAATCTTTAATTAAGACCTGATCAACCCGGCAAGGATTTTGTTTATTTACATTAAAAACTAGTTGAATATATTCTTTAGATAACTCATTTACTGTAATAGAATCTATTTTTGCATTTAAATAACCGTGCTCAATAAGATTTTTTTGTAATTTGGCCGCATCTGCTTTAACTGTTGATTCGTTATAAGGCTGTCCCTTTTGAGTTGATAATAATCTTAAATACTCTGTTTTTTCAGAAGATGATAAACCATTTATAACAACATCTTGAATTCTCTTTATAGTATACGCTTTTGCGATGAAAATACTTTCACTATTTTTAGTAATAATTTTTTCAACTTCAACATTTTGATATAACTTTGTATCAATTAAAATTGTAATAATAGCATCATCAAGCTCATCCAAAGGAACAGTAGAAAGATCCTTTAACATATCTGCATAAAAAGGTGTTTCAACATCATCTATTATCAAATGGAGTTCAATAGGATTAGATTCCATAGCGGGATCTAAGAGCTTATATTTTCCTGTTTGAGAATAAATTGAAAAAGTAAAAAAAAGCAGAATAAACGCAAGAATAGATTTTTTTATTTTATTGCCCACCAAATCGAAACCTCAAGCCGCCCGTAAATTCATTTGTTGTCTGTATCTGAGAAGCGCTAGGAGTACTTGAAGAAAATGAGCTAAAAAGACTAATGGTATCATTTAGTAAAAATGTTGCATAAGCTGATTGTGATGCGCCCACATCTCCTCCCGCACCTTGATAACTTACACCAAGATTCAACCTTTCGGAAAGAGAACGACTCACTGTTGCTCTCCAACTCAATTGCCCATTTTGTGTTGTAGGTATAATACTCACATTATCTACCAATCCCCCCGTCACTGTACTTAGGGTATTATTTAAAAACCCCAGATCAGCAACACTTCCTCCTCCAAAAAAAGAAAATACGCCTGTAGAGGCAGAAAGCAAATTGGCACTTGAACTTTGCGTAGGAATTTGTCCCGTAGATATAATTGAAATAATGTCTGCCTGAGTCAAACGATCACCATTCGGTAAATTCAAAGGCTGTATACTTAAGTCAAGACGAGCTCTACTGAATTTTCCATTCATATTAGCAAAAATAGTAAATGTTGAAATGCGTGATTCCATTTGAATATCAACATTGGGATCATATTTTTGAAGTTCAACAAAAGTAAAATCCGCTTTTTTAATTTCAAAACGACTGCGCAATAAAAATAAATTTGCAGAATCAGTTGAGATAGTTCCAACTAAAATAGGATTATTTGTATCACCTGTTACCATTAAATTAGGTGCTGTTGAAAATTTCCCCCTGATACACTGACTCTGTATTGAAAATGTATTTATTGCTTGAAAATTAACATTCAAATTTGCAAAAGGTTTTATTTCTGAACTCTGTTGATTATTTAAATTACTTTGCGCAATAAATTGATTTGCAATTTCATTACAAGGAATATCTTTAAATAGTTTTAACTTTTTAAAGTTGACATCACCATTGATAAAATAAGGCTTACCAGCACCTGTTAAAGAAAGATCCGCATCAAAATTTGTATCTGCAATCTGAAAAATGGGGACAGGAACTCTTAAATCAGCTCTTCTTGCTGAAAAACGAAATGAGAGTTCAGGAGGCTCCGAATTTTCTTTAAAAATATTTGAAAAATCAATGCTACCCGCGCCTGTTACGGTCCCTCCTCCTTTTTCAGCATCAAATCCTTGGAGCTCAAGTTTATTTCCATTAAATACAAAATGACCTGTTAAATTTGTAAAAGCAGGCTGATAATTTCTTAATGACAACGTATTTGCATCTATATTTAAACTTCCCGAAAATTTAGGTTCTTTAAACCCACCTTCTAAAATAAATTTCCCTAAAACTGAGCCCTCCGATGGACCAAAAAAATCATTAACTTGCTCAATTTTATTTAAATTTAAATCAAAAGATACACTACTACTTAATGACTTATGTTTAAAATTAATAAGACTTTGGCCAAATTCAACTTTTCCAAGTTGGCCACTTAAAGATAAGGGCGACATTTTAAATTCATTGCCATCAAATGACATTTGATTATTATTAGAAACATCAAAAATCATTCTTCCAAATTGTAAAATTCCTGACTCGATAGAACCTGTACCACTCCATAAACGATACCAATCACTTTGAATTTGAGGTGAAAAAGGAGATTGTCCTGTTAATTTAAATTTACCAGATAACTGAGAAAATAAATTGTTTCTTGACCTAATATCATCACTTAAAATAGATGTCATATCAAAATTTAAAAAATCAATTTCTAAAGTAGAAGAGCCTTCAAATGTCTGTGGAGTAATGTATGTAGCTGACAATTGATTGCTAAATGATTTTAAATTAAATTTCATTTGCTTTTGATTTGTGGGATTTCCTGTTAACGAAAAATCTCCAATATTTAAGTCATTATATATGACATTATCACCATGAATATCAATAAATCCTTCTAAATTTTTCCACTTCCCATTTAATTGAATATTAGAATTTAAGTAACCATCTAAATTTTGCTTTAAATTAGTTGAAGAAAAAAAACTTAATGGAAACTTGCTTATTTTTGCTCTAAATGAAGAATTATCAAATGAAAAGTTTGATAACTCAAATATGGCAAATGAAGTTCCATTGTTTTGATTAGAATTTTCATTATTACTTTTAATGTCAGTAAATGATAGCAAAGAATTTGAACAAACTCCTTCTTTGCATTTCAGTAATATATTAGACTCTTTAATATGTCCATTTACAATTTTTAAATTATGAATATTTGTATTTAATGAAAGATCCCAAGTAGAGGGGTGTAATAACAATCCCTCCATTTCAGTAGATATTTTTTTAACCAAACCTGTTGCATTAGAAAATTGAGGTTTTAACCAGTAAGCAACCGAATAGGAAAAAACTTCCATTTCTACATTATTAGCATAAGCTTTAATTTTTGATTTTAAATCGGAATAAGCAACCTGCAAGTCTGAAACATGAATTTTTGAAAACTTACTTTTGTCCATATTGCTTAATACAAATAGAGAATCGTTTGCCCAAGCATTTGCTGAATTCAATCCTATTTTACCTTCAAATTCGGAAAATTTAATTCCAAATAATTCTGCATTTTTTGCCGCTGCATTTGCAGTAAACACAACATCTGTAGAGCCTGGTTTAACATTTACCTCTCCACTAAAATTGCCAATGCCTTTTGAAGGAAATTTAAGAAAATAGGCTAAGGAAGATAAATTTATATTTTCACCATCAAGTTTAGTATGTACACCAATTCCTTCTTCAGGGATAAAATCAATAAATCCTTTTTTTATGATGACAGATCCCCAATCACCCGAATTATTTTTTGTAGCTAATATTTTAGTGTTATCAAGGTGAATTCCTAAAAGACTTGACGATAAATTTAAATTAAAATCCATTTTTGGAATAGGCTCTCTTGCTGATTGATCAGTAAAAGAAGTCACAATCATATTATTTGCTTTACCATTTCCTTTGGCAAAAATTTCAAATCCTTTATCTTCATTAGGACTCATAATATAACCAGAAACATGCATATCTTGAGAATTTATTCTAAAGTCCATAGGGGAAAAAGGAACTCCCAACCCGATTAGAAGTTCAGCAAAAGAAAAATTTTCAATATATGCTGTATTTTCAAAATAGAATTTATCAAATAGTTGATATTTTCCTTCTGCACGAACAACTCCCTTTTGCGGCGTCCGAACTTCGGCTTTATCATAATGAATGGTTCTATCTTTAAAAGAGACTTCTGCTTGACCGGAGTAAATTTCAAAATGTTTTAACTTAAAATCATGCCATTTTGCTTTTCCATTGAACAAGGGATCATCTTTAAGTGTTTTTCCTGAAACCACAACTCCTGTCAGAACGGCGCGACCCTGAGCCTCCATTTCAAGAAGCTCAAAAACTTCTTTTGCATTAATATCTAGGTATTTAACATTTGCAGAATAATTTGAACGCATAAGATCGGCTGCTATCAATCCCTTCGCATCTGTTGAAAGATTTGCAAGATTGCTTTTTAGCTCAATATTATGAAAAAAATAGCCGCCATTAGCATTCACGACAAAGTCAATATTGAGTAAAGAAATGGAAATTCTTTTTAAAAGCCAGGGAAAACGCAATGAGGTATCGGTTATAGCTAAATTTAATTTGACTGAAGGTATATTTTTAGCATCTTTTTCTTTTCTAATTTCTAAATGTGAAAATGATATTTTTTGATAATTTGGTTGACTATCTACTCCTAATTGAACCGCTAAATTAATACCTTCAATTTCAAAAGGAATTTTACCGATGTTTTCTTTTAAGAGCTTTGGTATATTTAACGGCTCCGAGCTTTTTTCAGCTTTTTCAGAATTTAAAAATTCAGGCAATATAAAATTTCCCGAGTCATCATAAGGAATACTTAAATGACCACCACGTAAAATCACTTTTTTAACGACAGGTGCTCTTTTTATATATGAAGATAGAACATCAAAAGAAACAGTAAGTTGATTCAGACTTAATAAAAACAATTGACCCTTATCACTTTTAACTTCTTTTTCTTTAATAGAAACCTCATTTAAATTTAAAGATCCATTCAATAAATTTAAACTCAATGACCCTAGCCTTAACTCTAACTTTTGCTTGTGAAAATAATTTAGATTAATATATTCCACAATTGCATGCTGAACCGTTTGGCTATTCAAAACGAAAAACATCATGATATTTAGGGATGCAAATGAAACTATGAAAAATATAATAATTCTTTTAAGAAACTTAATCACTCACTTTTATCCTTCAAAGAAAGCTTAATTTCACTTTTATGATAGCATTGGCTTTCATAAAGCGAGCGCGCGTTTTTGACCTTATGCTCGCTCTTTGTTATGGACTACCCACCGTATTCTGTCGAGGAGGTTACTTACATGGGATGGTTGTCACGCGAGCCAGCAAAACTTCAAGATGTATCTGAAAAAAAAGCCTTACCGAGTGGCGTCTGGGAAAAATGTCCCACATGCTCTGAGATCGTTTTATTATCCGATCTTGAAGAAAACAATCTTGTTTGCCCCACATGCAGCTATCATCATAGGCTCCCCGGCGAACAACGCATTGAACTTCTCATAGATAATAATACATTTTTTGAGTGGGATCACACTCTTTGCAGCACAAATCCGTTGAATTTTGATGATGGACGTTCTTATGCGGAGCGCCTTTCAAATATGGCAAAGAAAACAAAAAAGTATGACGCCATTATCACGGGAGCCGGAAAAATAAATGGCCGTCCCATCGCTATTGGTGTTCTCGACTTTTTTTGGATGGGTGGCAGCATGGGCTCTGTTGTGGGCGAACGCATTTATCGCCTATTCACGCGGGCACGCAAACTCAATATGCCAGTTATTTTAGTCTGTAGTAGCGGTGGCGCACGTATGCATGAAGGTCTCATTTCTTTAATGCAAATGGCAAAAACTTCGGCTGCCGTGGCTTTACATAAAGAAGCAGGCATTCCTTTTATAAGTGTTATATGCGATCCCACCACCGGTGGTGTTGCCGCAAGTTTTGCAATGCTCGGGGATATTAATTACGCCGAACCCAAATCAACCATTGGCTTTGCGGGAAGACGCGTCATTGAAAATATCATTCGCCAAAAATTACCAGATAATTTCCAAACAGCTGAATTTTGTTTTGAGCATGGTGTTGTCGATCGCATTATTAGAAGACAAGAAATGAAAGAAATTATTACGAGAACATTAAACATTATATGTAGCAATGTCTCAAAATAATTCGCACTAATAAGTTTAAAAAAATATGAAATATCATTTACCAAGCCTAAAAAAGGTTGAAAAAAAATCTTCTCTCGACGCTTATTTTGATAGGTCTTGGGGCACGATCATTCGTGGGGCTCACCGTTTACAAATTTTACTACAAGATGATTTGTGCAATGGCATTATCAATATACCTACGGTTTTAGTTTCAGGCAGCAATGGAAAGGGAACTACTTCCGCGTTTATCGAATCGATCATGCGAAAGCATGGCTGTAAAACGGGGCTTTACACTTCACCACATTTAATTCATCCAACAGAACGTATCCGGATCAATGGCAAACCCATTGATGAAAAATTATTAGAAGAATTCCTTTTTATTACTATAGAAAAATCAAAAAAATATTTACCTGATGCGAGTTTCTTTGAGCTCACAACAGCAACAGCATTTCAAATTTTTTTACATCAACAAATTGAGTTTCTTGTCTGTGAAGTCGGTTTAGGTGGTCATTATGACAGCACAAATTGTCTCTCTCCTATAGTCAGTGTTTTAACCAGCGTGAGTCTAGAACATACGAAATTTTTAGGTGAAACCTTAACAAAAATTGCAGCAGATAAATCTTTTATTTCAAGACGAAATCGCCCCTTTATTGTCAGTGAAACCCTTAATAAAGAGGCTTTAATGGGCGTAAAAGAAACCACAGCAATAACGGGTGCGATAGTATGCCATGCTAAGGATAAACAACCTAACTTATATGAAAATCTTTTACAAAAAATAGCACGTGTCGATAATAATATAAGCTATCACTTTGCAAAACTCAATCTGATAAATTTAAGGACTGCTCTTTGTGCTGTGGAACAAATAAAAGAAGAGTTTAAAAATCAATTTCAAAAGCTCATTCCATTAAATGAAATTTCTCTGGAACAAGCAATATTAAATACAGAATGGCCTGGTCGATTTGACATTAGAATGATTCACAACAGAAGTGTGATATTTGATGCCTCACATAACCCTGACGGGTTTAAGTATTTTTTAAATGAATATGAAAAATCAATATTTTCAAATAAAAAATGCGTCCTTATTTTTGCGAGTTTAAATGATAAAGATTGGAAATCAACATTAAATTTACTTCCCAAAATAGCGTCCTCAATTATATTCACCGAAGTTCCATCAAATCGCGCACAAATTGCAAGTGAATTTTTAAGTTATATAAATGAAAATAATAATAAAGAAGAATTAATTTCAAATTATCAAAACCTATCCTGTTTTACAATTCCGAATTATGAACTAGCCCTTGAAACAGCGATGAATCAATTCCCTGATTTACCCCTTGTTATTACGGGTTCAATTGCATTCATTGGAATGGCTATGGATAGGTTTGGTTTGGAATTTCATCGGGGAATGGAGTGAAGAAAAAAAAGTCTTCAATTAAATATCTTTTAACATGTCTATCATCGCTTTGTTTAATTCATCCTCTTTTTCATCATAAAAATATTTTTGCTCAAAATATTTTTTCGAGTAGCCAAATTCCAAATTTGGTTTATTATGATGCCAATAATTTAATGATAAATAAAAACTCACAATCTTTTATTTTAGATGGTGATGCCGTAATATTGCTCGGAAATATTTATCTTTCAGCTAATAAAATTATTATTCAAAAAAGTATTGGTTTAATCACAGCTGAAGGTAATGTTAATTTAATTAATAAAAAGCAAAAAGCAGTAGCTGCACGAGTCCTTTATGATATCAACACAAAACAGTTACGCATGGACGATGCGCAAATATTTTCCAACCCTAATGTAACAGATGACGCCGTATCAGAAGAAACTCTGGGCCTTTCTATGGCAGAAGTCGCATTTGAAAAAGCAAAAGAGAACAGAACTCAAGAAATTGAAAATCAACTAAAATACATAAGAGAAGAATATTCTCAAATTCAAAATTTAAAAAATATTAAAAAATCAAAAGACACTGAATTAAATTCTAAATTAAGTGATCTTGCAAAAAAATACAGCCGACTTCTTGCACGACTTGCAAGAACACAATATCAGCCCAATGCTATCCTAGCAGCTCTTCCTGAAAAAGAACGTGATAAACTTTTAGAAAGACGCCAAGCAGTTGAGAAATTTAATAAAGAAAATCCTCAAATTGTAAATCAAATTGCAAATTTTTCGGCAATTAAAGGCTATGTTAAAATTGCCGCATCAGAAATTTTGCAAAAGGATTCAAATACATTAATATTAAATAATGCCATTGTAACTCCTTGCAATTGTAGTTCCTTAAATGAACCTCCTATTTATGAATTTAGTTCTGAAAAAGCCCATATTGAAGTTGATAATTATATTACCATGCGAGACGTCACTGTCGATTTTTTTTCAATCCCCATAATATATTCTCCTTGGCTTAAATTTCCAATTAAAACTAAAAGAGAAACTGGTTTTTTAATTCCAAGTTCATACGTAAGTAATAACGCGGGTTCTGCAACAACGGTGCCTTTTTTTATTGTTCTTGGTAACAGTGCTGACAGCACTGTTACTTATGAATATTTTACTCAAAGAGGTTCTCAATTTTCTGGAGAATTTAGACTGCAATTAGAAAAAGACAGTCAATTAAAAACTGAAGTAAAATATATTAAAGATAAAACTTATCAAAATAACTGGGCAACCAACAGCACTCTTGTTGAGCAAGCCATCGCAAACACAACTGATCCTGCAACAATTTCAATGTATAACGGATTTAGAGGCAGCAATTTAAGTAGCCGATGGTATTCTGGAAACTCGATTAACTTGCCATTATTAGAAAGATTTTCTTTAAAAATCAATGCGCAACTCGTGAGTGATAATACTTACCTTTCGGATTATTCTGCAAATAATTCAAATATAAACCCAACAGCAACAGTATATGGTGATACATCCTCTGCATCGAGAAGATTTTTAAATCAAGAAGTGAATGGCGAATACTACGGAGATAATATTGTTCTCTCTGTCAGAGGACAGGGAATGAAGGATTTATTTGCAATGAATCTTTCATCTACGCCAATTCGAATGCCTCTTTTAGAGTTTACTTTATTACCTGATCGCTATTTCAATACGCCCTTTGTGTTTAGTAATAATTCTTCTTTTGAAAATATTTACCGTTCCAATGGACACAACTTTATTCCCATTTCTCAAAATGTATTTTCTCCTCAAGCACCGTCTACTTCTCAAACAGGAAGTTATGTTCCTAATGGGCCTAAAAATGTAAAAGATCCCTACGCACAAGGTAACAGAGCTTTTACGGCGTCAACAATTTCATTACCATTACCAGTTAATGACTATATAAACGCTGATATTTCTACAACTGCATCGGGTACTCAGTATTATTTTCCAGATTCTGCCCCTTATAGCAAAATACAACCTTACATAGGTTATTTACAATATAAAGGACATCTTGATCTTCCAATATATGCAAAATTAAATCTAAATTCTAATGAAAACTCGGGCATTCAAAATATAACTCAGAACTTCACTCCTTTTTTAGATATTAATTACATCCCTGAAGTGCAAAGAAGTGTTAATTTACCTAATACTTATCAATTATGGTATGCACAAGACAATGTCGTGAGTACGGCTACAGTAACTTTAGGAGCAACAACTTCTTGGACAATAAAAAAAGAAGAATGGGTAGAATCAAAAGAACCGATTACTCATTTACCTTTAAACCAAGATCCAGGTGTAGCGAATTTAAGTTTTTTTAATGAGCTTGTTAAAGAAAATGATTTAAATATTTCCCCAGATTCCAAAGGAATTTTTCAATTTTCTTCTGACGCAGAAGCAAATGAGATATTTGATCTCTGGGCAAAAAAAGAGCTTAATAATTACGCACAAAAAATTTCTGACTCTGAATTTAAACAAAATTATATCTGGCCTAAAGGAAACTATTTTACAAAAAAAATCGCATGGCAAATGACCCCTTTGTCAATAACGGTTTCGACTGGATATAATTTATTGGCGAATAAAACCGCCGACGAGATCAATGCCAATGCCGGAACCACTTTCTCACCCGTTCCCCCACAAAGTTACACAGACATTGTAGCTACAGCAGTTGTAAATCTAAATCCTATCCTTCCTTTTCAAGTCAATTTAAACACTTCATATAGTCAATATTATCACCGTATAAACACATTTGGCGGTAATGTTAATGCCACTCTTCCTTATGGGCTTGGATTAAATTACTCCTATAATGAACAGTTTGTTATTGACCCCACAAATTCTGTTTCCAATAGCTTCATTAAAAAGACACAGCAAACAGCAAGCATGACCTACGCTCCCCTCAAATGGCTGCAATTTGGCTACCAATGGTCTGAGAGCACTGACCCCACAGCTGTGACAACGGATTTATCTGCAGGTCGTGCCTACGCATCCTCTCAAAATATTTCATTAATGAATTTGCAAGACTGCTTAGATGTTGTCTTTGCAAGAAACAAAGCGGCAGGGATTCCAGAAAGCCAAGCGACATATGTAATATCATTAAACTTTAAATTTTTTGGTTATTCTTACCCCACAGGACAACTTGGCGGTTATGTAAATCGAAATTTTCAGAACTGAAATTCCTTTGAAAAGCTTTACAAATCTATTTGACCTATGCTAACCAGATAACCGTGTGTTCTGGCCGTAGCTCAGCTGGATAGAGCATCGGATTTCTAATCCGATGGTCGCGTGTTCGAATCGCGCCGGCCAGGCCACACAAAAATCCTTTCCTAGTCTTTTTCTCGGATATCTAGGCACTTATTTCTTCGCTAATCTTTTTTAAAAGCCGATGAACCAACAGTAGGGAAAACATCCCTTTCTGGAGGCTTAAAAGTGCTCTTTTCAAAAGACAATAAAAAAAAGCACAATTACAAGTATGAAAACAAATCAAAAAGCTCTCTTTTTGATAAAGATACCGTATTATTTGTTTCTAAAAAAACGGGAAAAACACATATATTCAGAATACCTTCATTCATACCACTCCTTATTATATTATTAACAAGTACCTTAATCACAATCTCAGCTACAATGACTGTTATATATATTAATATGAAAAGAGATGCTCTGGAACTTGAACACATTCGCGATGAAAGTTTAGGATTAAAAAGCGAAGTGGAAGCATTGCACTCAAAGATGAGAAATATTCAAAGTACAGTAAATCAAGTCACATATTATTCAGAAAAAATAAGAAAAGTAACTACACGAACAGATGATAGAAAAGGCGGAGCCAGTAGAAAAACATCGGAACAAAATCAGAATCAAGATTTTAATCAGAATGGAATTGGGCCTCTCACTAAAGAAGAATTTGAAATATCTAACAAAGTAACAGGTTTAAAATATGAAAGCCTAGAACTTAAATCTCTGTTTGACCTCGCCCAAGAATCACAGTTAAAATCATCAAAACAACTCGAGGAATTAAAAAAATTTCTCGTCGAAGCACAAAAAGCGGCTTTAAAATTACAAAGCATACCTGACATTGCCCCCGTAAGAGGACGCTTAACCTCCTCTTTTGGATGGCGTATTAGCCCCTTTGGTGGACCCGGACGCATTCATTTTGGAGTTGATATTGCAGCAAGAATAGGAACACCAATATACGCAACAGCAAATGGCACTGTCCTGAGAGTCAACCGATCTGAAGATTATGGAAAATTCGTCGAATTGATTCATGAAAAAAAAATGGTCACAAGATATGCCCATACCAGCGCTATTTACGTTAAAGAAGGAGCGAAAGTAAAAAAAGGTGATGTGATTGGTGCGGTGGGTAACACAGGGCACAGCACAGGATCCCATGTGCATTATGAAATAGAAATGAATGGTAAAAAACAAGACCCCGAAAACTTTATTGTCCTATGGTAATATTTCTAACACGCATTCTCATTAAAATTCAGTTGCAATAGATGCTCTGACACCATAAGTGCTGTGATTTAAAGATTGATTGTATACTTGCCACCCATTACCTACATACCAGTATCCCGCATCAAGACCAAAAGTCACTCTATCCAAAGTTGTGTAACGATAAGTTAAATCTGCCTCATAACCTAAGTTTTTATCGCCACCAACACACAGCACATTGTTTGGCGAGGTGGGATCAACTGAGGGAGATGTGTTTGTACATAAGGAATTTTGTGCGTTGTAATTTTGATTTAAATTATTAAGCATACCCCACACAAATATGGCTCCAATAGCGCCGATACTAGGATTTTCATAGGTATAATCTACTCTTGCAAAAGAGGAGTTCGTAATAGCGCCGCCAGGCATACCATTCACAGCAGGTAGAGTATTGTTAAACATTAAAAGAGAAGGTTGAATGTTTGAATTCATACTAATTGCCGTAATATCATTATTACTTCCCGTTGTCCCCGGAGCATTAAACTGATTATTTCCACCGCTGGCATAACCCGCCCAAATTCCCATGACATTTGATGTTTTACGCTCTTCTGTACCAAGAATTTTTTGTGCTTTTTCTGTTGCTGCAAGAGAAGAACGACTGTCCGTATCAAATTGATATTTTAATTTAAGCAATGCCGCTAAAGAAGAAATTTTTTGACTGACACAAGTCAATGAACCTGAGGTGGCTCCATTCACTTGTGTACCACAAGCTTGAGCCCCACCTAAAGATTGATAATTAGGGCTTTGAGTATTTCCAGTAGGATAAAGAACTTCTGCTCCCAGATAGAAACTCGTCAGATAAAATTTTGCATAAACATCTAAAGTATTAATGCTCGTATTTGATTTATTATGAGAAAACTTTGTAAAGGAAATACCAAGTTCTTGGCTTACTCCTGAACTAGAAGCATCGGCAGGATCTGATTTTAAGCGCGCTTCTACGTTCAAAGCATTTGCTTCGGCATCGGCAGAAGTTCCACCGACTCCTTCACCATATTTTTCATAATTTAAAGTAATATCAAATGCATTAAAATCTGCAGTAAATGCAACAGAGTCTGTGGTGGAAGGCAAACTAGCATAAGGAGTCCATTCCGCATTTCGCCAAATACCAAGACCCCAATGCCTTGGCATTCTGCCGGCGCGCAAAAGACCAACAGGCGTTTGATAAGATATATAAGCCTGAGTCAGAACGGGCTTATCAACCTGTTGCGAATAAGGCGAACCACTTGTTGAATTGGAAAAAGGCAAAGGAGTTCCTGTGCCATCAGAATTGCTTGAAGATGTTGTGGAATTTTGCCCTAAATAGACGCTAGGACCAGGATAATTATTATAAGCGTAATCAATTCCTAAAAATAGAGAAAAATTATCTGTAGGTCTTGCTTCAAATATCAAACCTACAGGAACACGAATGGTAGAATAATTTGTTCCCAAAGGTGGAGTTCCATAAGTCGCTTGACCTACCACACCCGCATGACCACTCACCATCAGTGATGTCGAAGCAGAGGCATGAATATTAGGAAACATCATTGGTGATGCAAGAATAAAAGTACGAAGTGCTGCAGATTTTAATTTTTTAATTTGAATTTTTTTGTTTGATATTCTCATTCATTTCTCCAAAAACTTTCCTAAACGAGTCGTAAGCAAAAGGCCGTCGGCTGCAAACCATAGCATGTTAAAATTGAACGACACAAGGAGCTTTATCGCTTCTTTCAGAACGAATGTTCACTTTCGGCTTTTTTATAGCTAAAAGAACAGAGCGAGAAGATGTTTCATAGAAATCTCACGAAGGAGGAATCATGCCACAACACAATAAGGATCAAAACAAAGGGAAACCACTTCCAATGAAAAAAATTGTTTTTACCATAGCAATTTTATTTTTTATTTTAGTTGTAGGTTTTATGATTATGCCTGCTTATTTTGATAAAAATCCTTTTGGAAAATTATTTCATAATGAACCTGCACCTTGGGCTTTATCTCAAGAGGAACAGAAAAAAATGAATTTAACAGATTCACAAGTGAAAGGTAGATATCATTATTTGCAATATTGCGCATCTTGTCATGGACCGCTTGGAAAAGGAGATGGTCCTTCTTCTGTTACCTTAAGAAAAAGGCCTCCTGATTTTTTCCATCCTGCTAGCAAATTTATAAACGGTTTTAAAGAACAAAGTTTACTAAAAACATTAAACGAAGGTATCCCCAATTCAGAAATGCCTTCGTTCCTTTATTTACCGCCAGAAAATAAAAATCAGATTGTTGATTTCTTAATTTATATGAAGAAAAATCAGGGTTATTATTAGAGTGTTTATTCTAAAATTAAAATCCAAAGCATTTAATATTAAACTTTGATTCATAGAAACATCCTAATTATCATAATAAATATTTTTAAATAAATTATTCTAATTCTTAAAATTATTTTTTTCTAAAATTTAAGCATCTGACTATCAACCTCTCCTGCCTTAGCAACACAACTCATTTAATTTAATATCTCTTTATATTCTGAATTTGCAATAACAAATTTATTTTAATTAAATTCAGTATTTAAAAAATTATTAGCTCGCTAATTTAAGATATTATTTGTTATTATGACAATAATAAGCGATGAAAAAAAACAAGAAAAAAAGATAAATAGAAAATACAGTAATAAAACATAAAATAATATTTAATTTACTTTCATTTTTAATGTGGTATTTCATTTGACGAATATGCAATGAAGTATAATAATATTTCACTATTTCTGTATTATTATTTTTAATAAATTTTTGAAAAACAAACCTATTAAATACAAATGTAGCAACATGAGCTGCCACATTAATTCTAAATATTCCTTCACTCATAAAAGGTATAATAAAATTAATTTCGTGTCTTTTTTCAATACTCGGTAATACCACTATTCTTACTATTACAAGCATTATTAAAAAAAATATAATACATGTCAGGAAAAGAAAAGTGCTCAACATATATATAAATTCAATAATTGTGAGTTCTTTAATTACACTATTAATATAAAGGAACATAAACATTTCCTACTTCATTTAATAATTTTAAATTTTCTTCTTTATTTTTAAATTTGTCATATTGCTCAGTTGCATAAATCGCACTCGTATTCCCTATACCTGTACCTATATTGGCACTAAATATAGCAATGGCTCCACCAACCAAAATAGTGGCGACTATTCCGACTGACCCTGCTAATACCAAAATTGGAAAAGTTGCTACACCAAGCGCAACTCCAACCCCAACCCCAACTCCAAACTTCGTACTTTCTTCCACTGTTTTTCTGTGCCAATCTTCACCGTTATCATAGGCTTTTTTTACTTCATCATAGCCTAAATAGGCATCAATTCCATATGCAAATATGTTTCCACTTTTACTTACATAATTCATTCCCTTAATAATTCGACTGTATTCCGAATTACTAATAACAAATTGGCTTTTAGGAGCGGCATTTTCCAGTTTATTTACAGCCTTTATTTTATTTTTTTCTGCATTATACCTTTCAAAGATTGTATGATCCTTTAATTTTATTTTTTCAGGTGCGACTCCCTGCTTTTTAAGCTCTTTAATTTTTATGTCGTTTTTCTTAATTTTATTTAATTTAGCTTCACTTTGCACATAATCATTAATTAGTTTTTTGTAGCTCTCATCTGTTATTTTTAAATCTAAATTTTGATAATTTCTTGCACTTCCTGCTTTTTTTATTGTAGTTTTTATATTATGTAACGATTTTGCACCAATATTTTTTGTACTGCCTTTAAGAGTTCTTTTCTCAGCAATTGCCTTTATTTTGTTCTGAAAATAAATTGGCATTAGTTTCTGAAGTTCTGCATGCTTATCGGTTATTAATGTTTTTATAAGATGTTTCTCACTTTTGTCTGCATTCACATAGCTTATTAATAAATAATCTAGCTCCTTTATTTTATTTGCTATGGATCCAACTGCAGATGTTGATTGTTCTATAATAAATTTAGTACTTTCAGCTTTCCAATTAACTTCATTAAAATTATCTTTTAATGCATCTAAAAAAGAATTTTCATCTTTTGGAATTTCACTTCTAGGACCCTTTTTTTGAATTGGATCTTTATTGCTTTTATATATTAATGAAGTTATATAATCTCGTTGTTTAAATTCTTCACCTATTTCCAGGAAAGCTTGCGATGTCCCTAAAGCATTGAGAATACCAATTTGTTTTAAATTTTCTCTAATTCTATTATTTTGGTAATTATCATCTTCAAGATAATCAAATTCTTTTATAAATTTTTCTGTGAAGTGTTTTACCATTTTTATATCGGGATCAAGAGATTGAAAAATAATTTGATATAAAAGAGATTCCTTGTGCAAAAGAATAAGATATGTTTTTTCTTTTAATTTTTTTTCGGGATTTTTAAATGATTCTCCATGATATGTATCAAATTCTTTTGTGTGTTTATTTGACATATAAATTGCTTCATAAAGAGCCATAAGCTGATTATCAGAAGAAATTTCAGGGTACAAAGTATTTATAATTTCCCAAAATGTTTCTGTACCATCGGAATCGTGAATAATAATAGGTTGCTCTTTCATATAAGTTACCTTTTTTCAAACTCTTACAATTTCATATTCTAAATCACTCTCAGCAAGGAGCGCTAAAATTTTTTCAAATATTATATTAAACATGTATTTGTATAATATAGTTATTTATTTTTCATTATTATATTAAATAATAATATTATAATCAGAAAATAAAAATTCTTATTTAACAAATAACACGAATACAATTAATTAATTTATAAATAAAAGTCAATTTTAAAAATCATTATATAATAATAAATATATACAATATTATATAGCATACCAAAATAAATTTTTATTTTAAAAAAATAACCAAAAATTAAATCTTAATAACTTGAGTGTATTCTCAAATTTTTGAACAAATAAAAAGACCCTAGGTATATCATAGAAGAAAAATTATTTTTCTTTTTATCCTATTTTGTAGCAACAAGACTTAAATGTTTTAATCTTGCAAATAAATTATCAATTAAATGTCTAATTTTATATAAGTAGCTTTCAAATTCGTCATTTGTTATATCAATTGTATTTTTTTTTCTTACATTACTTTCTTATGTTTTCTGCATGATAAGCTCTGTCTGCTATTAGTATTTCTGCTTTGCTTATTTCTATAAGTTGAATTGAGTTGAATGAGAACCGAATTCCGATGAAAGATCTCTCCATGGCGCTCCTGTCCTAACTTCCAGAAAACTGTTTCCAAAAAAATCCTTATTTTAATTCTTTGAGTAAGGGAGCCCGCTTTGACCATATTTAATCTGTTGTCATTGTCCTTAACGTGTTCTCTCGCTTTCGTTAGATTTGGTAATCCAAATTTTGCGGGAAACATGCCAAAAATTAAGTCTTATTCAATATTTGAGAATACACCCTAATTTAGTATATTTAAATTCAGATTCTTAATTTTTTGCACATTCAATCTCTTTATCAAATATAATACGAAATCATCAATTTGACCTGGCAAAAAGGTATTAGACATTTTTCTTTTCCTCGATTTTAAATAGCAACTATCTATAAAATAAAAACCACGAGAAAAAACTGACACCAAATTAATGCGAATTAAGAGTTGAGAAAGATATTGTAAGGATTGAATAAATAGCTCCAATTTGTTAAATAATTTTTGCGAAAAAAAATAAGAACAAAGGAGCTACCAATGGATTGGCAGAACCAACTCATCACCGTTTACCTTACAACCTGCAACTTCTTTTCTCAACTCTCTCCTCACTCTTTTTTAAAAATAAGTCCTAACTCAAATCCCTTGTTCCGCGATGAAGAAACCGTTACTATTTATATCTTTGGAGTTTTAAGTGAATTTAAAAATGTTAAATCCATTTATAAATTTACAAAAAATTTTCTTTTTGAATGGTTTCCACACTTACCTTCATATGAAGGATTTTTATTCAGACTAAATAACCTCAATCAACTTTTTCCTGAACTTTCTAACTTTCTTTTACAAAATAATAAGTTCAAATCTCTCTCAGTCTTTTATACTTGTTGACTCTTTGCCTATTGTGCTAGCTAAAGGTTTTCGTGCGCACAAGTGTAATACTGCCAAAGATATCTCTTCAGTTGGGTATTGCTCTTCCAAGAATTTATTTTACTTTGGATTAAAACTACACCTTACTGCTCTTTTCCAAAATAACAAACTTGCGACTCACACTTCACTTAAAGTAACTCGAGCAGGAACTCATGACTTAACCGCTATGAAGAACGAACTTTTGAATTTTAAACACTCTCAACTCTTTGCTGATCGAGCTTACTGTGATCAATCTACAAAAGAACAATTAGCTAAGAAAAATTCTGTTTTGCATACTCCGATAAAACTTTCTAGAAGTAAAAAAACTCTTTCCAGTGATGAAAAAGCTTATTCTAAATCTGTTAGTTCAATCAGGCAATCCATAGAAATACTTTTCAACTGGTTAATTGAAACAAGCGGAATTCAAATTGCATCAAAAGTTCGATCAACAAAAGGACTAATGGTTCATGTTTTCGGACGATTTTCTGCATGCCTTTTTAAGTACATGTTCTTTTTTTAATTGGATCTTTTTAACTCTTAACTGGCATAAATATTAAATGAATTTATAAAAGTTAAAATAAAAAAATTAAATAAATATCACAAAAAGTCGAATTTTATTTTACTCGCCTCTGTTACTTTTATTTTTTTCATTCTTTTTCTTTCCGCAGGATCATTTTCGAAATCTTTTATATCTGCAATGACATCAGATTCAGTAAAACTAGTTTTATTCCATCTATCGACAAGCATAATCCCATCAAGATGATCGTACTCATGTTGGAAACAAACACTGGCATAAAGATGTGATGATTTTACGATAAACTTTTCGCCATTTTCATTTTGTGCATGAATTTCTACATTTAAAAATCTGCTTGTATTGTGTGACTCGGCATTGGGAAAAGACAAGCAGCCTTCCCAGTTCACTTTAATCGGTTCAGACATTTCAACAAGTTCAGGATTAATGAATACCATTGGAAATACGGCAGGTATTTCTTTGTGATCTTTGTCATAAACCTTGAAGTCTCCTTCTTTACGTTCAAAGCTATCACTTTCAAAGGCGGGTTTAAAATCAACGACAAAAATTCTTTTTGAGACACCGACTTGGGGAGCGGCCAAACCACCTCCGTCAAATTCGTACATCGTCGCAATAAAATTTTTGATAAACTCGCGCAGGGAATCGGTAAAATTTTCTACAGGCGTTCCCTTTTTACGTAAAAGAACATGTGGATAATGTAAAACTTTGTAGAGAGTCATAGGAAGTAGCTCCAAAATATCATTTATTTTATAATTCGTAAAAGACAAAAAACGCCGGAGTTGTTAAACCATCAAATGCATCTAGATTCAACCAAATTTACAGGAAATGCTTTTTATTAGGCGAAATATCTGTTAGTATGACTCCTCGACAAACGGGACACACTTAAGCTGACGCATGGTGCGTTGGGACTCTCGGATTGGCCGTGAGGATAAACTACAATAAATAACTCTTCAAATTCCCGATTTTTTTGTTAGAGTTATTTCGATTTTTTAAGGTTTTTTCATGTTTAATATTATAGAAAAATCCATTCGGATTGGCGATGAGCAAATTACTATCGAAACAGGTCGTATTGCTCGTCAAGCAGGTGGCGCCGTATTAGTCACTTGCGGAGGAACTCAAGTTCTCGTTACAGCAACCGCTGCAAAAGAAGCCCAACAAACGGCTTCTTTTTTTCCTTTATCAGTAGATTATATTGAAAAGTTTTATTCTGCAGGACGCATTCCTGGCGGATATATTAAAAGAGAAACAAGACCTTCCGATCGTGAAATTCTTACCAGCCGTCTCATCGATCGCCCTATTCGTCCTCTTTTTCCTGAAACTTATTTAGTAGAAACACAAATTATTGCTAAAGTAGTTTCATTAGATCCCAAAATATCACCAGCACAACTCGCTATTCTAGGCGCAAGCTGTGCGTTGCATATTTCTGACATTCCCTTTGCAGGACCTGTTGCCGGCGTGCGCGTTGGATTTAAAGACGGCAAATTTGTCATTAATCCTGTAGAGAGCGAGCTTCCTCAACATGACCTCGATCTTGTTGTTGCAGGTACAAAAGATGCCATTTTAATGGTCGAAGCTGCGGCAAATTTCTTAACTGAAGCACAAATTCTTGAAGCCATTGAATTAGGTCATAAAGAAATTAAAAAACTTTGCGCACTACAAGAAGAAATTCGTGAAAAATGCGGCAAAGAAAAACGCACTGTTCCTGAAGCACCTGATAACGAAAGCATGAAATCTGTTCTTGCTAAAAAATATGCGAAATCCTTGCGTGACGCTTATGCGATTGCGACAAAAGCAGAACGTAAAAAAGCGATTGATACTGTTAAAGTGGAAGCGAAAACGGAGCTTGTTGA